>JAFAFD010000218.1 GCA_023423675.1 Pseudomonadota bacterium
ATGCGCGCCAGGCGTTCATCGGGATGGGCAAGATCCAGCGGCAGGTAAGCGGCGCCGGCACGCAGCACGGCCACCAGCGCGACCACCAGCTCCAGCGAGCGCGGCAACGCCACCGCGACCACGCTGCCCGGGCCGACATCCAGCGCGCGCAGCTGGGCCGCCAGCGCAAAACTGCGCGCTTCCAGCGTCCCGTGGTCGAGTGCGGTGTCAGCGAAGACCAGCGCTGTCGCCTGCGGATCACGATCCATGCCCTGCTGCAGCAGCTCCACAAGTGTGGTTTCGGGCAGCGTGTGGGCGGTGGCATTGAACCCATGCACCGTGCGCTGCGCCTCCTCGGGCGTTGCCAAGGGCACGTCGGCGATGGCGGGCGCCTGCAACGCGGCCGCCACGAAATGCAGCAGCCGGGTGGCGTGCGCCTGCACGTCGTCGCGGCTGTACAACGCCGGATTGGCCTCGATCTCCAGATCCAGCAGGGTCTGACCGTCGCCGCGGAAGCCCAGGGTCAGGTCATCCACCGGGCCGGTGCACAGCACCTCCAGCGTGGCCGCAACGCCGGGCAGCGCCAGCGGCCTGTAGAACGGCTGCACATTCACCAGCGGGCCGTGCAGGCGCTGCTGCGCACCGACCAGGCCGAGGTCACGACGCAGCTGTTCGCCCCGGTAGCGCCCGTGCTTGCGCCCCTGGCTCAACTGCCGGCCGATGCCGCGCACAACGTCTTCGACGCTGCCCTCGCCCGCCGCGACCCGCAGCGGCAGCACGTTCATCACCATGGCCGGCACCCGTGCCGAGGCATTGCCCAGGCGCCCCATGTAGGGCACGCCCAGCACGACTTCCTCGGTCGCGCTCATCCGCCGCAGGTACTCGGTCGACAGCGCAGCCAGCACGTCCGGCCACGGCTGCAGCCAGCGCACCGCGGTCTGCAGCAGCAGGTCACGGAACGATGCATCGAGCGGCTGCACGAAACGCAGCGCATCGTCGCTGGCCGCTACTGTCCCGGCCAGCCCGGCACCGGCTGGGGCGCCCTGCAGTTGTTCGCGCCACCACTGGCCCGCCAGGCCGCGACGGGGGTCGTCACGATAGGCGGCGTCATCGGCCAGCACCCCAACCAGCGGCGGCAATGGCTCGCCCTCGCGCCGCGCATACAGCGCACACACGCGATCACTGAACAACGCCATGCCATAGCCGTCGGCGGCCAGGTGGTGCACGCGCAGGTACCAGACCCAGCACTGCCCACCCAGATCGAACAGCACCTGCTGGCTGATGCGGTCACGACTGGGATCCACCGGCGCCAGGCGATCGGCCTGCATCGCGGCACGCGCCACCGCAGCGGGGTCCGCTTCGGAAGACACATCGCGCACTGACAACAACGGTACATGGGCGGCGTCGCGCCACTGCAGCGGCTGACCGTCCTCACCCTCGGCAAAACGCAGCGCGAACGCCTGCGCTTCAGCAGCAGCCTGGTTGGCGGCCGCCACGAACGCGTCGACGTCCAACGCACCCTCGATCCACACGGCATGGGCCGTATTGAACGAAGGATTGTCCGGTGCCAGGCGCTGGGCAAACCACAGGCCCGACTGCGCCTCGGTCAGCGCCACCGGCGTCGCCAGCCCCGCAGCGTTCATGCCTGCTGCGCCTCCTGCAGCTTCTGCACCACCGCCCACCACTGGCGCAGCGTGCTGTGCTCGGCCAGCTGCGAGAACTCCAGCGGCAGCCCGGTATTGCCCCAGGCCAGGACCAGGCCGAGCATGCGCATCGAATCCAGGTCGAGGTCCATCAGGTTGTCGTCGTCGCTGATGTCGGCCGGCTCGCAGTCGAGCACGCGCGCCACATCGGCCCGCATGCGCTCAAGGTCGAGCACGTCGTTGGTCGCGGCCATCAGAGCACCTCCAGCAGCTGCGCGGTGGTCATCGGCACGCCACTGGTGCGGGCGATCCAGTGCAGCGCCTGGTCATGGTCGCCGCGCGAGAAATCGGCGACCGCATCGGCGGCGATGAAGGCTTCGATGTCACGCTGGAACGCCTCGACCACGGTGGCCGTGCAGCCGATATGCGCATACACGCCGGTCACCAGCAGCTGGTCGCGGCCGCGCACGCGCATCAGGGTTTCCAGGTTGCTGCGCTGGAAGGCGCTGTAACGATGCTTGACCAGCACGTGCTCACCCGCCTGTGGGGCAAGTGGATCGATGATCGGTTCGTGCTCCTCGCCGCGGCGCATGCCCGGGCCCCACAGGTCGGCCTGCAGGCCGCGGTCACGCCGGTCCTGGTCGCCATGCTGGGCGGTATAGAACACCGGAATGCCGTGTGCACGGCAATGCGTCAGCAGGCGCGCGATGTTGGCCACCGCCGGCTGCAGCGGTTCGGCACCGGCGTCGAACGCCGCCAGGAAATAGCGCTGCATGTCATGCACCAGCAAGGCGATGCGATCACGCTGCGGGCGCCACGGGCCGCGCGGCGCCGGCAGTTCGGCGGCAGTCGGCAAGGGGTATGGGGTAATGCGGGGCAGCGCCATCAGCGCGTTCCTCCTGTCTGTTGCAGATGACGCGCACGCAGCTGCGCGCGCAGTTCACGGCGGCTGATCTTGCCGACCGCCGTGGTATCGAAACTGTCCACGAACACCACCTGGTCGGGCACCTTGAACGCGGCCAGGCCGCGGCCACGCATCCAGTTCTTCAATGCAGGCCCCTTGATCGGCTCGCCCTGCTGGATGACGAAGGCGCAACTGCGCTCGCCCAGGTAATCATCGGGAATGGACACCACCGCGGCGTCGAAAACGGCGGGATGGGCCAGAAGATGGTCTTCGATCTCCTCGGCGGAGATCTTCTCGCCGGCACGGTTGATGTGGTCGCCCGCCCGGCCCTGCACCACCAGGTAGCCGCCCGGCAGCTGCTGCACGCGGTCGCCGGTGCGATAGAAGCCGTCGTCGGTGAAGGCGCGCGCGTTGGCCACCTCGTCGTTGTGGTACGCGCCGATGGTGTACGGGCCACGGGTCAGCAGGTGCCCCACCTCGCCTTCGGCCACCGGCTGGTCGTGGTCATCGACCACGCGCACCTCGTCATCCGGGCTGATCGGTCGACCCTGGCAGGCCACGATCAGGTCTTCGGGGTCATCCAGCCGCGTGTAGTTGACCAGCCCTTCGGCCATGCCGAACACCTGCTGCAGGGTGCAGCGCAAACCATCGATCACCCGCCGCGCGGCTTCCGGCACCAGCTTGGCACCGCCCACCTGCAGCACCTGCAGGCTGGACAGATCGTGCTTGCTGGTTGCCGCAGCCTGTGCCCACAGCAGGGCCAGCGGCGGCACCAGGCCGCAGCAGGTCACCTGTTCGCGGGCGATCAGCGGGAACGCGGCGTCCGGGCCGGGGCCGGGGCTGAGCACCACGCGCGCGCCGGCATACAGCGCGCCGAAGAAGCCCGGCGAACTCATCGGGAAGTTGTGCGCCGCCGGCAGCGCGACCAGGTAGACGCTGTCGCGGTCAATGCCACAGATCGCGTTGCTGGCGCGGAACGAATAGATGTAGTCGTCGTGGGTACGCGGGATCAGCTTGGACAGCCCGGTGCTGCCACCGGAAATCTGCAGGAAGGCCACCGACTGCGGGTCCGGATCGGGCGGCAATGCGCTGCGGTCACCCTGCAGGGCATCCAGGGCAATGAACCCGTCCGCCTCGCCATCGATGACCACGTGCGCGATGCCCGGCACCTCCGCCTGCAGCGCGCGCGCCAGTCCGCGGTGGTCGAAGTTCTCATGCACATCGGTGGTGATGTAGGCACTGGCCTCGGCCTTGCGCGCGAAGTGCACCAGTTCGGTGAGGCGATGCGCCGGCAGCGCGTACACCGGCACCAGCCCGGCACGGAACAGGCCGCACACGGTGGTGATGAAGCCGGCGGTGTTGCCCAGCTGCACCAGCACGCGGTCACCCGGCTGCAGGCCCTGGCCCAGCAGGCCGGCGCCGATGCGGCCGGCCTCGTGCCACAGCTGCGCATAGCTCAGGCGCACGTCACCGGCCACCACCGCGATCTCGTCGGCGTACTGCTCTGCCCGCTCACGCAGGAAGGCCGGGAAAGTCTCGCCGCGCCAATGGCCGGCGGCGCGGTAGCGCGCGACCCGATCCTCGGGCCAGACCTGCTGCAGCGGCAGCCGCGGGGAGACAGCGTTGTTCATGGCATGGGCTCGATCAGGGGCGCCGGGTCATGCACACCCAGGGCGTTCAACAAGGCAGTGAATTTCGCGCCGGTCTCGGCCGCTTCGGCCTCCGGCTGCGAGTCGGCAACGATGCCGGCACCGGCGAACAGCCGCAGCTGCGTGCCCTGCAGGCGTGCGCAGCGGATCGCCACGTACCAGTCGCCATCACCCTGCGCATCCAGCCAGCCGACCGCACCGGCATAGAAGCCGCGCGGCACCGGTTCCAGTTCGCGGATGCGCTGCAGTGCGGCCTGGCGTGGCGTCCCGCAGACCGCAGGCGTCGGGTGCAGTTCGGCCAGCAGCGTGGCGGCGGGCGTCGAGGGATCCTTCAGCGTGGCGTGGATGCGCGTGCCGAGGTGCCACATGCTGGCCGTGGCATGCAGCACCGGCTGTGCCTGCGCTTCGACGCGGCTGCACCACGGCGCCAGGCCATCGGCGATGGCCTCGACCACGTGGCGGTGTTCGTCATGGTCCTTGCGCGAGGCCAGCAGTGCCTGCGCGACGCGCTGGTCTTCAGCAGGATCACTGCTGCGACGGGCGGAGCCAGCCAACGGATGCGACAGCACCTGCGCACCGCGCTTGCGCAGCAGCAGTTCCGGCGTTGCGCCGACCAGCCATGCTGGCGCCTGGCCCGGCTCGACCGGCAGCGGCACGGCGTAGGTCGCCACCGAGGGATCGGCGCCGAGGCGTGCCAGCAGCCTGTCCGGTGCCACGGGAAGATCGGCGTGGGCCAACAGGCTGCGCGCCAGCACCACCTTGTGCAGGCTGGCATCGGGCGCACGCATCGCCTGCACGGCGGTGGCCACGGCCGCCGCATAGTCCTGCGCCGTAGGCTGCGGCTGCAGCGCGCCGCGCAGTGCCGGCGCGGCGACGTGCTGCGGTCGCAGGCCGGGCAGCACGCGCTTGGGCTGGTACAGCGCATCATCCGCACGCGGCTCGAACGGCACCGCCCCCACCAGCAGGCCCGGGCCGCCGCGCTGCTGCGCGAAGAAGGCATCCACCCGCTCGGCCAGGCTGGCCAGCGCACCGGTCGGCAGACTGGCGCGGCAACCGCGTGCATGCAGCTGCTGGTCGGCGTGCTGCAGCAGGAACAGCGCGGCTTCGTCGGCGTGGTGGGCAGGCGGCGGCGCAGCCTCCGGCCACGCCCCCTGCATCAGCGAATCGTTCATGCGATCTCCTTTGCGCGATGGGCCATGGCCAGGCCGCACAGCAGCAACAGCAGCACGCCAACCAGCAGATACGGCAGGCTGGCGCCCGCGCGGTACAGCACCGTGCCCAGCATCGGGCCGGCGACCATGCCCAGCCCCTGCGCGGCGGCAACGGTACCGGCAGCCGCGCCCTGTTCGTGGGGCTGCACTGCATCGGCGGCCAGCGCCTGGAACGAGGGGAAGACAAAGCCCATGCCGAACGCCGCAAACGCATACGCCGCCGGCAACTGCCAGGGCTGCTGCACGGCGGCCACTGAGGCGAAGCCGAGCCCGGCGATCAGCGCACCGATCATGATCCAGCGGCGCGGATGCACCTCCAGCTTCATCACCAGCACCTGCGCCAGGATCAGGCCGACGCCTACCGCTGTGAGGGCGATGCCGGCCATGCGTGCGCCGGCCGCGGCATCGAGTGCGAAGCGATCAATGGCGAAGAAACCCACGGTGACCTGGGCGATGGTCACCGAGACCATGCCCAGGAAGGCCGCCAGCTGCGGCAGGCGCAGGCGGGCATCGAACCGCGACATCGGTGCGCGGGCACGCGCCTGTGCAGCGGCCACCGGCGGCGTAGCCGGCAGGCGCCAGGCGATCAATGCCAGCGAGAGCAGCGGCAGCAGCGCCGCCACGTACAGCGCCAGGGAGAGATTGCGATACGCCAGCCAGCCCGCAGCGGCCGGGCCCAGCACCATGCCCAGCTCATTGGCGCTGCCCAGCCGCGCCATGAACTGCGCACGCTGGCCGGTGGGGGCCTGGTCGGCGATGAGGGCAGCGGCGGTGGGCGGCACGGCCGCATAGAACAGGCCGATCAAGCCGCGTGCGCCCACCAGCACCAGCACCGACACCAGCACCGGCGGCACCACCTGCAGGGCAACATCGATGAACACCGCCAGGGCGACGTAAATCACGGTGTAGGCGGCCATGGCCAGCAGCAGCACGCGCTTGCGGCCGATACGGTCACTCAGCCGGCCCCAAGGGCGCGCGGCCAACATCCACAGCACGCCGGCGGCAGTGACCGAGAGGCCGGCGTGCCATTCGGACAGGCCGAGCAGGCGCACCACCGGCCCGATCACCGCCACGAACGACATCATCGCCATCGTGCCGATCAGGGCGGCAAGGACCAGGGCCGGCAGACCGGCGACGACGGGACGTGCATGCATGGAACACCAGCCGTTTCAAAGAAGGTGCCGACCCCGGCAGGGGTGAAGGCATCATCAAATGATAACGGCTCGTATTTGCATTTGATACCCATTCGCTTGAACGGCTGGGTAACGCAGCGTCTCAACGAGGGCTGCGCAGCTCCAGCAGGCCGCGACGGCGGAACCACCACTCCAGCGGCAGGGTCACCAGCGGAGGGATGGCCGCCAGCAGCGCCAGCGCACTGGCCCACCACGGCCAGCGCAGGCGGATGGCGGCGAACAGGGTGACCGCGACATAGACCATGAAGGCCACGCCATGCAGCGGGCCGAACACTTTGACCAGAGAAACATTGGCGTAAGGGCCGTACTTCAGCCACATGCCGACCAGCAGGCCAGCCCAGGTCAGCGCTTCGATGAAGGCAACCACGGCGAACAGCCGCCCGGTCGAATGCATGGGGTTACGTCGGGTCACGCGCGGCTCCGGCAACAGGATCAAACGCGAATGATACGCAGATGCACGGGCCCCGTGGAGTCGAGCCATGCTCGACTGCCGTTGAA
>JAFAFD010000266.1 GCA_023423675.1 Pseudomonadota bacterium
GCTGCACCGGCAGCAGCGATGTTCCCACCGTGCAGCACATGCCCTGTTCGGCCGGCATGAAGCAGGAGATCGTGAAGCTGCCCGGCTCCGCGCCGTCGAAGCCGGCTGCAGCCCCGGCGGCCGCTCCCACGCCAGCGCCGGTCGCCGCCGACCCCGCGCCTGCAGCGCCCGCCACGGAAGCGCCCGTCGCTCCCACACCGCCGCGCGCGGGCCAGGAGCGCATCATCAGCGAGGCCTACATGGTCGAGCGCGAGGGCGGCGATGCCATCCTCGACAGCGCCCTGCTGCCCCGCCCCGGTGATGCCGCAGTCGATGAGAACGCGCCGCCCAAGCCGCCGCTGCCGCCGATCTTCCAGTGCCAGGATTCACAGGGCGGCCAGTACCTGCACGAGTACGAAGCCGCGCCGGGCCGCTGCGAGCTGATGAACGTCAGCGGCCTGGGCGGTGCCACGCCGGTCAATGCGGCCAGCTGCGAAGTGGTCAGCGACCGTTGCAGCGAAGTGGCCGAGGCGCAGCGCTGTGGCAGCTGGCAACAGCGCTTCCGCAATGCCCGCGGTCGCGAGCGCTTTGCCTCGGAGGAAAACCGCGATGCCGCCCGTGCCGAGCGCGAGCGCCTGCAGGCGGTGCTGGCTGCGAGTGATTGCCGGGTGCCGGAGTAGGCGCTGCCGCCCGGCGTTGATGGGGTCAGAGCCCTTTCCTGCGGAAAGGGATCCGACCCCGGGTCAGGGTCAGAACCCGTAGCGCAGGAAGCCGCCGTCCACCGCGATGCATTCGCCGGTGACGTAGCTTGATGCCGGCAGGCACAGGAAGCCCACCGCTGCGGCCACTTCTTCCGGCTCGCCGATCCGGCGCATCGGCGTACGTGCGATCACTTCTTCGTAGTAGTCGGCATCGGACAACGGGCCGGACGTGCGCCGGGTGCGGATGTACCACGGCGCCACCGCGTTCACCCGGATGCCGTCCTCGGCCCACTCCACCGCCAGGTTGCGGGTCATCTGGTGCATCGCGGCCTTGGTCATGCCGTACACCACGCCGCTGCGCACATGGGTCAGGCCCGAAACGCTGCCGACGTTGACGATGGACGAGGAGGCGTGCCGGGCCAGCAGCGGATGCGCGTAGCGCGACAGCTCGAAGGCCGAGAACAGGTTGGTCTCAAAGATCTGGCGCCACTCGTCCTCGGAATACTCGGTCGCCGCCTTGGTGACGTTGCCGCCGGCGTTGTTGACCAGGATGTGCAGGCCATCGCTGTGGTCCTCCACCCAGTCCAGGATCTGGCGGCGGTCTTCGTCATCGGAGACATCGGCGGCCAGCGCATGAACCTGCATCTGCGGATGCACGTCCAGCAGTTCGTCGCGCGCGGTTTCCAGCATGTCGATATCGCGGCCGACGATCATCAGGTCGGCGCCGAAACCGGCCAGTTCGTGTGCGATCGCCAGGCCGATGCCGGCGCTGGCACCGGTGATCAGGGCCGTCTGCCCGTCAAGGCGCCACCGTTGCTGGGTCATGTGTTCTCCGGGGCCGCGCCCGCTGTATTTCGATGCCGCAAGGATACGCGTCACAGCAGGGCGTTGCCGACAGTGCGACACTGCCGCATCACCCGCCCCGGAGCACCACGATGCGTCTGCTGATACCCGCCTGCCTGTCGGTCGCACTGCTGGCCGGTTGCCAGAAGCCGGCCCCGCCCAACCCCGGGAAGCCGCCGGAGCCGCAGGCGCTGGCCAAGGCCATCAACCAGCCGCTGGACCGCGCCAAGGACGTGCAGAAGACCGTGGACGCCGGTGCCGAGCGCGAGCGCAAGGCCGAGGCTGAAGCAACGCAGTAGCGGATGAGAGGTAGCGCTGGGCCGGAGCCAGGCGTTTTCATTACCAGCAAATGCCGGTCAGAACCCGCAGAAGCAATACGCCAGTGCCTTCACCGGTGCACCGTTGCCCTTCTCGCGCGCGGCGTTCTCGACGAAGCGCAGCTGGGTATCCACTTCCGGCATCGTGCGCGCCAGCATCATCCGCGCCACGCCCGAATCGGCCAGCATCCAGGCACCGGCATGGCTGCCGGCGAACCCACTGATGAACTGCGCGAACGGAGTGGCGGGCTTCTCGATGTAGCGCACGCGGTACTTCTCGTCATTGCCCAGCTTGGCACGGCTGGCGGCGTCGGCCACGGCATCCTTCATGCCGCCGAAGGCGTCGACCAGGCCGCGTTCCTTGGCCTGCGCACCGCTCCAGACGCGGCCACGGGCCACTTCGTCGATGGCTTCGACCGGCTTCTTGCGGGCCTCGGCGACGCGACCGGTGAAGTCGGCATAGCCCTTGTTGATCACCGACTGGATGACCTGGCCCACGGCCGGGTCCATCGGGCGGGTGACGTCGAAGGCACCGGCGAAGCGGGTCGTGCCCACGCCATCGGTGTGCACGCCGAACTTGTCCAGCGCGCGGCTGAAGTTGGGGATCATGCCGAAGATGCCGATCGAACCGGTGATGGTCGACGGATCGGCATAGATGCGATCGGCGTTCATGCTGATCCAGTAACCACCGGAGGCGGCCAGGTCGCCCATCGACACCACCACCGGCTTGCCGGCGGCCTGCAGGGCCACCACTTCGCGGCGGATCTGCTCGGAGGCGAACACTTCACCGCCCGGCGAATCCACGCGCAGCACCACGGCCTTGACCTGGTCGTCGTCGCGCGCGGCGCGCAGCAGGGCCGAGGTAGACTCGCCACCGATGCGACCGGCCGGCAGGTCGCCGCCGCTGATCTCACCGGAGGCCACCACCACGGCCACCTGCGGACGGGTGTCCACCGGGTTGCGGCGCGCGTCGAGCTGACCCATGTACGAGGCGAAATCGATGTTGCGGAAGCCGCCGTCGGCGTCTTCGTCGGCCACGCCGCGCTCGATCATCAGATCCTCGAATTCCTCGCGGGTCTTCAGCGCGGTCACCAGCTTCTGCTGCAGGGCGAATTTGGCCAGGTCACCACCAGCCGCCGCCACGCCTTCGGGCAGGGTGTCGATGCCCGCAGCCAGCTGTGCCGGATCCAGGCGGCGCGCCTTGGCGATGTCACCCAGGTAGCGCTGCCACACGTCGTTCATCCAGAACAGGTCGGCTTCCTTGGACGCCGGCGAGGCCGCATCCAGCACGTACGGTTCGGCGGCGGATTTGTACTCGCCCACCTTGAACAGGTGCACGTCCACGCCCAGCTTGTCCTGCAGGCCGGTGCGGAAGTACTGGCGGTAACGGCCCAGGCCCTCGAGCACCACCGACCCCATCGGGTCCAGGTAGACCTCGTCGGCCTGCGCGGCCAGCAGGTACTGCGACTGGCCCATGCTCTGGCTGAAGGCCACGATCTGCTTGCCCGAGGCGCGCAGGTCCTGCAGCGCACCGGCCACTTCACGCAGCGAGGCGAAGCCGGACGGCTGCAGCTTGTCCAGCTCCAGCACCACGCGTTCGATCTTCTTGTCGGCCTTGGCCGATTCGATCACGCGCAGCAGGTCGCGCAGCTGCACTTCCTCGGCACCGTTGTCACCGACCGCCTTGGCCAGCGCGCGGCTGACCGGATCGGCGCTGTACTGCTCGACCAGACGGCCTTCCGGCGCGATGACCAGCGTGGTGCGGTCCTGCAGGGATTTGCTGGCGCCGGCACCCATGCCCGCAGCGACGATGAACATCACCACCACGAACAGCAGCAGGCCGAAGAACACCAGGTTGAGGATCAGCCTGCGGGTGAAATTCATCACGTCCCACAGCCCGATGAAGAAACCGGCGATGGGATTGCGATGCGCCGGGGGCAGCGGGGGCACGGGTTGGTTCATGGAGCGCTCCGGATGGCTTCTTGCCGTGGTAACAGCATAGCCGGTGCCGTGTGAGGCGGCATCGGACACAAGTCAGGGGTTCGCCCGTCACGGTCTGTCGTGACGGGCACGACGATCATTCCAGGGCCGATTGACCGATGCGCAGGCTGCTGCGACGCAGGCGCCAACCCATCAGGATGGCGGCGGCGGTCAGGCCGACGATCAGGCCGATCCACATGCCCTGCGGGCCCATGCCCAGGCCCAGGCCGAGCCCGGCACCGAGCGGCATGCCCAGGCCCCAGTACGCGAACATGGCGATGAACATCGGCACGCGCGTGTCCTTCAACCCGCGCAGCGCGCCGGCCGACAGCACCTGGATGCCATCGGGGAACTGGAACGTGGCCGCGTACAGCAGCAGGGTGGAGGCGAGGCCGGCCACCGCGAGGTCATTGGTGTAGACGCCGACGATGGCGTCGTGGCCGAAGAGCAGCACTGCCGCGGACAACGTCTGCGTGCCCATGATGATCGCGTAGCCGGCCCACGCCGCGCGGCGCACGCCGAAGCCATCGCCGCGGCCGACCGCATGGCCCACGCGCACGGTGGTGGCCTCGGCCACGCCCATCGGGATCATGAAGCACAGCTGCGCCACGTTGATCGCGATCTGGTGCGCGGCCGCTTCGTTGGCACCGAGGCGGCCGATCAGCAGCGCGGTGACGATGAACAGGCCGCCCTCCATCAGCACGGTGATGCCGATCGGCAGGCCGGTGCGCAGCAGGTCCCAGATGGCGGCCGGGCGCGGGCCCTCGAAGTGCGAGAACAGCTGCAGGTGGGCGAAGCGCTTGGTGAACCACAGGTAGGTGGCGAAGGCGATGGCCTGCAGCCACATCATCACCGCCGAGGCGATGCCCAGGCCTTCGGCGCCCATTTCCGGGAAGCCGAGCTTGCCGTTGGCCAGCACGTAGCCCATCGGCGCCAGCACCAGCAGGCCACCGAAACCAAGCAGCATGGTCGGCAGCGTCCAGTGCATGCCCTCGCTGAGGTAGCGCATGCAGAAGTACAGGGTCAGCGCCGGGCCACCCCAGCGCACCGCGTGCAGAAACGCCGTCGCCCCCGGCACGATGTCCGGGGCGATGCCGAAGGCCGGCAGCAGCGGCGGCACCACGGTGAGGAAGGTGAACATGATCAGGCCCAGGCCCAACGCCAGCCACAGCGCCTGGCGGAACAGCGGGCCGATCTCGCGCTCGCGGCCGGCGCCGTGCAGCTGCGACACCGAGGCGGTAAGCGAGATCAGGGTGCCGATCGGGATCAGCATCGGCAGCCACAGCAGGGCCGTACCGATGGTCACCGCGGCCAGGGTGGCGGTGGCGTGGTGGCCGGCAATGACGTTGTCGACGAAGGAGATCAGACCGGTCGATACATGGCCCAGTACCAACGGCAGGGCGAGCAGACCGGTCGCGCCCACTTCCTTGCGGAAGCGCGGCGTGGAGGTTGCGGTAGACATGGAAGTACAGGACGCCAACTACGGTTGCGCGCGAAGGGCACAGGCACCGGGTTGCGGCCGGCTATTTTACGGCCAAACGGTGCCGCCCGCTGGGTAGAGTCGACCGTTGGTCGACTGCTCTGTGCCGGGAAAGCCCCCCGCGCTGCGCGCGGTAGTCG
>JAFAFD010000321.1 GCA_023423675.1 Pseudomonadota bacterium
CATCTGTCAGATATCGACTAACAAAATGGGGTCAGAGCCCGTTGCGTAGCAACGGGATCCGACCCCAGGACGTCCCGACCTACTGCCAGCCCAGGCAGCCCCCTCTGTTGAGGGGGCGCGCCGACAGGCGCGGGGAGAGGCCGGCAGGTGATGCAGGGTCCATGATTCCGTGCAGCGGAATCATGGAAACCCGCAGGGGCGAAGCCCTGAAGGGTTACTGCAGCAGGGAACGCAGCATCCAGGCGTACTTCTCGTGGGTCTGCAGGCGCTGGGTCATCAGATCCTCGGTCGGGGCGTCGTCGGCATCGTCCGCCACATCCAGCACTTCACGCGCCGTACGGCAGACCGCTTCGTTGGCGACCACCAACTGGCGTACCATTTCACGCCAGTCTGCACTGTCGGTCAGGCCCGGCTCCTCGGCGATCGAGGTCAGCGCAGCAAATTCCCGGTAGGAGCCCGGGGCATTGAAACCCAGCGCACGGATACGTTCGGCCACATCGTCCAGCGCCGCCCACTGCTCGGTGTACTGCGTCTCGAACATGGTGTGCAGCGAGTTGAACATCGACCCGGTCACGTTCCAGTGGAAGTTGTGGGTCTTCAGGTAGAGCGTGAACGCGTCCGCCTGGAACCGCGACAGACCGTCGGCGATCTTCTTGCGGTTGCCCTGGGTGATCCCGATATCGATGTTGGGTGCCGACGGTGCCGCCGCTGCAAGCTTCTGCTTGGCGGTCTTGGGCTTGGTCGTGCTCTTGGTCTTCGCCATGGGGTTCCTCCTTGTGGAATCGTTGGCCTTCACAGTAAATCAGTCTCGATGACTGGTCGCTTTCAAAGTTTTGAACGAACCGATTGATGAACGCTATCGATAAAAATCCGTTACCCCGCCTGCGCCAACAGCGTGCCGCCATCGACGGCGCCATGAGCCGCGACCGGGGCCGTTTGCTGGGAATGCTCTCGCGTTGCCAGGCCAAGCCGCAGGATGCGGCGCTGGCCGCTACCTTCGAGCAGGCCTTGCAGGCGTCGGTGCAGCGCCGACAGGTGCGGGCGCAACAGCAGCCGGCCGTTACTCTGGACCCGCAGCTGCCGATTGCGCGTGAAGCCGAGGCGATCATCGGCCTGATCCGCGACCACCAGGTGGTGGTGATCGCCGGTGAAACCGGCTCGGGCAAGACCACCCAGCTGCCGAAACTGTGCCTGGCCGCCGGCCGTGGCCAGGCCGGCATGATCGGCTGCACCCAGCCGCGACGGATTGCCGCACGTGCGGTGGCCAGCCGCGTGGCGCAGGAACTGCAGAGCGAGCTGGGCCAGCTGGTCGGCTACCAGGTGCGCTTCAACGACAAGGTCAGTGAAGACAGCCGCATCAAGTTCATGACCGACGGCATCCTGCTGGCGGAGATCGCCAGTGACCGCTGGCTGTCGAACTACGACACGATCATCGTCGACGAGGCGCACGAACGCAGCCTCAACATCGACTTCCTGCTGGGCTACCTGAAGCAGCTGCTGCGCAAGCGCCCGGACCTGAAGCTGATCGTGACCTCGGCCACCATCGACACCGAACGCTTCGCCCAGCATTTCGACAATGCGCCGGTGATCAGCGTGGAAGGCCGCACCTACCCGGTGGAAGTGCGTTACCGCGCGCTGGAAGGCGAGGGCGAAGCGCAGGGCGAGCGCACCGTCAACGATGCCATCGTGTCGGCCATCGACGAGATCACCCGCCTGGATTCGCGCGGCGACGTGCTGATCTTCCTGCCCGGCGAACGCGAGATCCGCGATGCGCACCAGTCGCTGGAGCGGCGCAAGTACCGCAATACCGAGGTGCTGCCGCTGTACGCGCGTCTGTCCAACCAGGACCAGGACCGGGTGTTCAACCCGGGCCCGAACCGCCGCATCGTGCTGGCCACCAATGTGGCGGAAACCTCGCTGACAGTGCCGCGCATCCGCTACGTGGTCGATCCGGGTTTCGCCCGCGTCAAGCGCTACAGCCCGCGCAACAAGCTGGACCGCCTGCACATCGAGCCGATCTCGCAGGCCAGCGCCAACCAGCGCAAGGGCCGCTGCGGCCGTATCGCCGAGGGCATCTGCTACCGCCTTTACGCCGAAGCTGATTTCCAGGCGCGGCCGGAGTTCACCGATCCGGAAATCCGCCGCTCCAGCCTGGCCGGGGTGATCCTGCGCATGCTGCAGCTGGGCCTGGGCCGCATCGAAGAGTTCCCGTTCCTGGAAGCGCCGGATGAGCGTGCCGTGGCCGATGGCTGGCAGCAGCTGACCGAGCTGGGCGCGATCGATGCCGAGCGGCGAATGACCACCATCGGCAAGCAGATGGCCCGCCTGCCGGTGGACGTGAAACTGGCGCGCATGCTGGTGGCCGCGCAGGCCGCCGGCTGCCTGCGGCCGATGCTGGTGATCGCCTCGTTCCTGGGCATCCAGGACCCGCGCGAACGCCCGCCCGAAGCGCGCGGTGCGGCCGACAGCGCGCATGCGCAGTTTGCCGATGGACGCTCCGAGTTCGTCGGCGTGCTGCGCCTGTGGGATGGCTACCGGCAGGCCCACGAAGACCTGACCCAATCCAAGCTGCGCGACTGGTGCGGGCGCCATTTCCTCGGTTTCCTGCGCATGCGCGAGTGGCGCGAGCTGCACCGCCAGCTGCGCCTGCTGTGCGAGGAACTGGGCTGGAAGGAAGAAGCCACCGAGGCCTCGATGGCACCGCTGTTGGCCGGCAGCAGTGCGCCGGCCCCGGCGCGTGTTGATGCAGCGGCAGTGAAGGCCACCCGTGGCCAGCTGCACCGCGCCGCGCGCCTGGCCCGCGAAGGCAAGGCCGAAGCCGCACCGGCCCCAGTGGCCGTGCGCGAACAGAAGGAACAAGCGCCGGCCGGCGGTGGTTTCAGCGAGCGTGCGCGCGCGGCCGCCTACCAGACCCTGCACCGTGCACTGGTGGCCGGCCTGCCGACGCAGATCGGCCATCGCACCGAGAAGGGTGATTTCCAGGCGCCGCGCCAGCGCCGCTTCCTGCCGTTCCCGGGCTCGGCGCTGTCCAAGCGTCCGCCGCCGTGGCTGCTGGTGGCCAACCTGCTGGACACGCAGAAGGTCTGGGGCATGACCCTGGCCGCGATCGAACCGGACTGGGTGATTGCCGAGCTGCCGCACCTGCTGCTGCGCAAGCACTTCGACCCGCACTGGTCGCGCGCGCAGGGCCAGGTGCTGGCCTCCGAGCAGATCAGCCTGTTCGGCCTGGTGCTGGCACCGAAGAAGCCGGTGCATTACGGCCGCATCGAACCCGGCGAAGCGCATGACATCTTCGTGCGCCAGGCCCTGGTGACCGGCGAGATCAACACCCGTGCCAGCTTCGTCGCCGACAACCAGAAGGTGCTGGAACTGGCCCGCGAGGAAGAGGCCAAGCTGCGCCGGGCCGGCATCGTCGCCGACGAGGACTGGCAGGCGCGCTGGTACCTGGACCGCGTGCCGCCGCAGATCCATTCGGCCGCCGGCCTGGACACCTGGTGGAAGGCACTGCCGGCGGAACAGCGCAGGACCCTGCACTGGTCGCTGGTCGACCTGCTGCCGGGCGAGGGCAGCGAGCAGGAGCGTTACCCCAAGTACCTGCCGCTGGGCCAGGCGCGGCTGCCGCTGCATTACCGCTTCGAGCCGGGTGCCGACGATGATGGCGTGACTCTGGACGTGCCGCTGCACCTGCTCAACGCGCTGGACCCGGTGCAGCTGGGCTGGCTGGCGCCGGGCTTCGTGGCCGACAAGGCTTCGGCGCTGATCCGCAGCCTGCCCAAGGCGATGCGCCGCAACTACGTGCCGGCGCCGGACTTCGGTCGTGCCTTCTTCGAGGCGTTCCCGCAGCCCAGCGCCGATGCCATCACCGGTGAGCTGGCGCGCTTCCTGTCACGCGCGACCGGTGCGACGGTGACCGCGCTCGATTTCGAGCCCGGTTCGATCGAGCCGCACCTGCACATGAATCTGCGCCTGCGCGACGAGCACGGCAAGGTGCTGGCCACCTCGCGAGACCTCGATGCGCTGCGTGCGAAATTCGGCGGCCGTGCCGGCGATGCGTTCGCTGCGCGTGCCGGTCGCGAAATGGCGGCCGACGGGCTGCGTACGTTCCCGGCCACGCCGATTCCTCTGCAGGTGCCCGGCGAAGCCGGCGTGCCCGCGTACCCGGCGCTGCTGGACGAGGGTGACAGCGTGGCGCTGCGCATCTTCGCCGACCGCCAGCAGGCGCAGGAGGCCCATCCGCAGGGCGTGCGCCGACTGCTGGAGATCGCCCTCGCGGAGAAGGTGAAGCAGGCACGCAAGCAGCTGCCGGTCGCCCCCAAGACCGGCCTGTTGTACGCGGCCATCGAATCGCAGGAGCGCCTGCGTGGCGATCTGGTCGATGCAGCGATGAACGCGGTGCTGGCCGAGGGCCTGGAAGACATCCGCGATGCAGCGGCCTTCGAACAGCGTCGCGACCATGCGGCCAAGGCGCTGTTCGGCGAGGCGATGTCGCGGCTGAAGCTGGCCGAGACCATCCTGGCGCTGGTGGCCGAACTGAAGCCGCTGCTGGAAGCGCCCCTCATGGGCTGGGCGCGCGGCAACCTGGACGACATGGAAGCGCAGCTGGTCGGCCTGATCCACCCGGGGTTCCTGCGCGATACCCCGGCCGATGCGCTGGCGCAGTATCCGCGCTACCTGAAGGCGATGATCCTGCGTACCGAACGCGCCAAGCGCGATCCGCCGCGCGACCAGGCGCGCATGCTGGAACTGACGCCGTTCCTGGATGCGCTGCGCGAAGGAGATGCGCAGGGCCTGCGCGAGCGTCCGCAGTGGCAGGCGCTGCGTTGGGACCTGGAGGAACTGCGGGTCTCGCTGTTCGCGCAGGAGCTGGGTGCGCGCACCGGCATCTCGGCGAAGAAACTGGCACAGCGGGTGACCGCGCTGCGCCAGCTGTAACGCGATGGCGCCGGGCGATGCCCGGCGTCATCGGGTGGGTCGAAGGGTTATTTGGTGCGGCGGACCTTCGCCTGGGTGTTCACGCCTTCCACCTTCATGTACCAGACGCCCAGCAGACCGGGGTTCATGCTGACCTTCGGCGACGTCTTGCGGACGCCGGCCAGGGTGGTGGCATCGGTCTGTTCCCAGGTCTGGCCATTGTCCAGGGTATAGATGCGGCCCTTGCCGAAGCCGCGGAACTCGCCCTCCAGCACGCCGGTGATCGGCTCCTTGCTGCCGAAATCGAAGAAGCCGCGGTTCTTGACGATAACTTCCTGGCGGCCTTCCTCGCGCGCTTCTTCGCGCACGGCGGCCACGGCTTCGGTGGTGGCTGCTTCGACCTTGCCCTGCAGCCAGCGGTTGAGCGTGGCCAGTTCGGTGGCGCTGAGCTTGTCCAGGCCGGCGGCTTTGAACTCCTGCGGGCTCATCTGCTGCTGCAGATCACCATCGACAACGCGCTGGGCCAGGGCCGGCAACGCAACGGTGCACAGAACGAGGGCGACACACAGCGGGCGCAGCAGACGCAGGGGCATGGCGTTTCTCCTGGATGTGGCCCGAGTGTAGAGCAGCGC
>JAFAFD010000352.1 GCA_023423675.1 Pseudomonadota bacterium
CCCTATGGGCGGCCCTTTTGCGTTTGTCTGGCGGAGAGAGGGGGATTCGAACCCCCGAAGCGCGGTTTAGACGCTTACACACTTTCCAGGCGTGCTCCTTCAACCACTCGGACACCTCTCCGGATCCCTGCCATCGGCAAACGCCTCAGCAGGGGCGCAGATTCTAGCGGGCGGCGCGGCAGTACACAAGCACCCCCAGTCAGGAATCTGCGAAGGGCCTGTCGGGGGCGAGGGGGCTGGACAGGCATGGCACAATGGAACATCCGATGGAAGACGGTGGCCTGATGTCCTATCTCGTGCTTGCCCGCAAGTGGCGTCCGAAGCGTTTTGCCGAGCTGGTGGGCCAGGAACACGTGGTCCGTGCGCTCAGCAACGCGCTGGACAGCGGCCGGGTCCACCACGCGTTCCTGTTCACCGGTACCCGCGGCGTAGGCAAGACCACCATCGCGCGCATCTTCGCCAAATCGCTGAACTGCGAGCAGGGCACCAGCGCCGACCCGTGCGGCCAGTGTGCGGCCTGCCTGGACATCGACGCCGGCCGCTACATCGACCTGCTGGAAATCGATGCCGCGTCCAACACCGGCGTGGATGACGTGCGCGAGGTGATCGAGAACGCCCAGTACATGCCCTCGCGTGGCAAGTACAAGGTCTACCTGATCGACGAAGTGCACATGCTTTCTAAGGCGGCGTTCAATGCGCTGCTGAAGACGCTGGAAGAGCCGCCGGAGCACGTGAAGTTCCTGCTGGCCACCACCGATCCGCAGAAGCTGCCGGTCACCGTGCTCAGCCGCTGCCTGCAGTTCAACCTCAAGCGCCTGGACGAGGACCAGATCCAGGGGCAGATGACCCGCATCCTCGCCGCAGAGGAGATCGAGGCCGACGGCAGCGCCATCGTGCAGCTGGCCAAGGCCGCCGACGGCAGCCTGCGCGACGGCCTGTCGCTGCTGGACCAGGCGATCGCCTATGCCGGCGGCGCGCTGCGCGAGGACGTGGTGCGCACCATGCTGGGTACGGTCGACCGTACCCAGGTGGCGGCCATGCTCGACGCGTTGGCCGAGGGCGATGGCCCGCGCCTGCTGCAGGTCGTGGCCGCGCTGGCCGAGTTCTCGCCGGACTGGAGTGGCGTGCTGGAAGCGCTGGCCGAAGGCCTGCACCGCATCCAGGTGCAGCAGCTGGTGCCCGGCGCCGCCGCCCCGGTCGATGGCCTGGACGCTGCCGCATTTGCCGAGCGCCTGCGCGCGGAAGTGGTGCAGCTCTGGTACCAGATGGCCCTGAACGGCCGTCGCGACCTGCCGCTGGCGCCGAGCCCGCGTGCCGGCTTCGAAATGGCGGTGCTGCGCATGCTGGCGTTCCGCCCGGCCGCGGCGGTGCCGCCGGTGCCGAAGTCGGTCGAAGGTGCGACGGGTGGTGGTGCTGCGGGCGGCAACGCCGGCGGTGGCCATGCCGCCGGTGCCGGCAGCAACGACGCCGCACCTGTGGCTGCAGCTGCTGCGGCGAGCCCTGCAGCGGTGGCTGACGTGGCTGCCCCGATGCAGACCGCGCCGCGCGAGCCCGAACCCGAACCTGAGCCGGCCCCGCAACCGGAGCCGGAGCCGACCCCGGAGCCTGAACCGGTTCCGGTGGAAGAGCCCGTGTCGCCGCCGCCGGTGAAGGCCGAAGCGGCGCCGCAGGTGGCCGAGGCGGATGATCTGCCGCCGTGGGCCACCGACGAAGCCGACGCGCGTGATCCCGCGCTGGCGGCGGAAATGGACGTGCCGGTCGCGATGGCGACGCCGGAGGCGGCCATGGTCGCCCCGTGGCAGGAACCGCCGGCCCCGGTGGCCGTGGCGGCCGAGCCGGAGCGCCCGTTCCATGCCGAGGGCATCGAGATCGCCCCGGCCGCGCCGGTGGCAACGCCGGCGCCGGCAGCGCATCAGGGCAGCATCTCCGACCTGGCCAGCGCCGAAGACTGGCTCGACCTGGTGGCCAACAGCGGCCTCAGCGGTCCTTCGCGGCAGCTGGCGGCCAACGCGGCCTTCATCAGCTGCCAGGGCGGCACCTTGAAACTGGGCCTTTCGCCCGGATTTGAGTATTTGCGTTCCGAACGCGCGCTGTCCGCCCTGGGCGAGATGCTGGAAAAGGCCCTGGGCCAGGCGCCGAGGATCGTGGTCGAGACCGTGGAAACCGAGCAGGTCCCGGCCGAGACCCTGCACCAGCGTGCCGACCGCCAGCGTGGCGAGCGGCAACAGGCCGCCGAGGCCATCTTCATGGACGATCCGGAAGTGCAGCTGCTGATCCAGCAGCATGGCGCCCGGGTTGTTTCCGATTCCATCCGTTCTTTTGACGAGTAAGAGACTATGCGCGGCAACATCGCCCAACTGATGCAGCAGGCCCAGAAGATGCAGGAAAACCTGCAGAAGGCCCAGGAAGAAATCGCCAAGATCGAAGTGACCGGCAGCGCCGGTGGCGGCATGGTCAGCGTGACCCTGACCGGCGCCAAGGAATGCCGCAAGGTGCGCATCGATCCGTCGCTGACCAGCGACCCGGAAATGCTGGAAGACCTGATCGCCGCGGCCTTCAACGACGCCTCGAACAAGATCGATGCCGAGTCGAAGTCGAAGATGGGTTCGGCCACCGCCGGCATGCAGCTGCCGCCGGGCATGAAGCTGCCGTTCTGATGTCCAGCGTGGCACCCGTGCAAGCGGGGGG
>JAFAFD010000353.1 GCA_023423675.1 Pseudomonadota bacterium
CCGCGCGACGTTCCGCCCGCGCCGCCGGGTATGTGTTTCCCGAGCATCTGCGCGAGCAGGCGCAGGCGCTCCCTGCACAACCGGGCGTCTACACGTTCCATGGCCGGGAGGGCAGCCTGCCGCTCTACATCGGCAAGAGCATCAACCTGCGGACACGGGTGATGGACCATCTGCGGACGGCCGAGGAAGCTGCGATGCTGCGCCAGTCCGAGCGCATCAGTCATCTGCCGATGGCGGGGGATCTGGGTGCGCAGCTGCTGGAGGCGGCGATGGTGAAAGAACAGCGCCCGCTGTACAACCGGTTGCTGCGGCGGTTGCCGCGTCAGTTCAGCCTGCGCCTGTACCGGGGCGAGATCAGCGTGGTGAACTCGTCAGAGGTGGATCTGACGTCCACGCCGATGTTGTACGGTATCTATTCGAGTGCCCGCGCCGCGCGTGAATCGCTGCGCCGCGTGGCGGATGAGAACCGCCTCTGCTATTCGCTGCTCGGCCTGGAGCGGCTTCCCTCTGGACGCCCGTGCTTCCGCTCGATGCTGCGCCAGTGTGCCGGCGCCTGCTGCGGTGGCGAGCCCCTTGCCGAGCATCAGCAGCGGCTGGCCGATGCGCTCATGCTGCTGGAGATTGCCGAATGGCCCTACGCTGGGCCGGTGGCCATCGAGGAACGCGGCGACGCAATGCGGCAGTTTCACGTCGTTGATGGATGGTTCTACCACGGCAGCGCGAAGACCCTGGTCGCTGCCCGGCGCGTGCGTCGGAGTGATCCGGTGTTCGACCGCGACGCGTACCGCATTCTTCGCAAGGGACTGTCGTTGGGCCAATGGGCCCTGCATCCGCTGTAACAGGCCGCACAGGCGGAGTCACGCAGCGTGGACGACCTGTTCTGTATCCCTCCGGGCAGGCCATGCAGGGAGAAGACCGTGACCGATCTGTTCGAGCTGGGCATGCCGTGGTTCGAGTTCGTACTACGGGCCACCGCCGTTTACGTGGTGGTTCTGCTGTTGACGCGCCTCAGTGGCAAGCGATCGATCGGGCAGTCCGCACCGTTCGATATGCTGGTGATCGTCCTGCTGGGTACGGCGGTGCAGAACTCGCTGATCGGTGAGGACACCTCGCTGCTTGGCGGACTCATCCTTGCCGCCACGTTGCTGGGTCTGAACTGGCTGGTCGGTTTCGTGACCGCGCGCAATCGTCGACTGCACCGTTGGGTGGAGGGCGCGCCAGTCGTGCTGGTACGCAACGGCAAGGTGTTCTGGGACCAGTTGCGCCGCTGCAATGTGGCGCCGGAGGACCTGGACGTGGCCATGCGCAAGGCAGGTTGCGATGGCCATCACCAGATCGAACTGGCCATGCTGGAGACCTCGGGGGAGATCAGCGTGGATGCCGGAGATCGCTGAATCCACGCGCCGCACACGGCAATGTCACCGCGGGCACAGCGTGACCATGCAACCCTGCAGTCCCCCAACGGCAGGAGAACGACGATGCAGGCGCTGACCTACCACGGCCGCAAGGATGTACGCGTTGAGACCGTACCCGATCCAGTGCTCGCGGCCGACGACGACCTCATCCTGAGGGTTACCGCCACCGCCATCTGTGGTTCCGACCTGCACCTGTACCGGGGCAAGATTCCCGACCTGCACAGCGGCGACGTGCTGGGTCACGAGTTCATGGGTATCGTGGAAGAGGTTGGCAGGGGCGTGACCCAGGTACGCCCTGGTGACCGGGTGGTCATCCCGTTCGTGATCGCCTGTGGCGAGTGCTTCCACTGCCAGCTGGCGGAGTATGCGGCCTGCGAGACCACTAACCCCGGCAAAGGAGCGGCGCTCAATGCGAAGGGATTGATGCCGCCGGCCGCGTTGTTCGGCTACAGCCACCTGTATGGCGGGGTCGCTGGCGGCCAGGCGGAATTCGTGCGGGTGCCCAAAGCCAACGTCGGTCCGCTGCGGATCCCTGACGGCGTGGCAGATGAGCAGGTGCTGTTCCTGTCCGACATCCTGCCGACCGGCTACCAGGCCGCACTCAACGCCGGAGTGAAGGCGGGCTCGACGGTTGCCATCTTCGGTGCAGGCCCGGTGGGGTTGATGAGCGCTGCCTGTTGCCGCCTGCTGGGTGCGGAAACCATCTTCATGGTCGATCATCTGCCGTATCGGCTGGATTTCGCGCAACGCACCTACGGCGTCACGCCCATCGACTTCAGCAAGGTGGACGATCCCGCCGATTACATCGTCAGCCAGACCAGCGGGCGGGGCGTTGATGCCTGCATCGAAGCAGTTGGCTTCGAGGCGGAGGGCAGTTCGCTTGAGACGGCGTTGACCGCAGTGAAGCTCGAAGGCAGCAGCGGCGTGGCGATCCGCCAGTGCATCGCTGCCGCTCGCCGCGGCGGGGTGGTCAGCATTCCTGGCGTGTATGCCGGCTTCATCCACGGCTTCCTGCTGGGGGATGCCTTCGACAAGGGCCTGACCTTCAAGATGGGGCAGACCCATGTGCAGGGGCTCATGCCTGAGCTGTTGACCGCCATCCTCGAGGGCAAGCTGGACCCCGGCAACATCATTTCCCACCGGATGAGCCTGGCAGAGGCAGCGCAGGGCTATGCCATGTTCGACGCGAAGGACGACGACTGCCGGAAGATCGTGCTGACCCCGTGACTAGCGATCCTGCACGCGGTGCTCCACTGACCCCGGACAAGCGTTACATCGTGGTGCGCGGCCGCCTCTGGCGCGCAACCAACCCCAATCTCAGTGCGACTGAACGTGCTCGGTGGGTGGCAGCACTCATGGACGCTCGGCGCGCGGTGCAGGCCGCAATGAGGAGTGGGGAAGCAACGGCGCTGCGGAATGCACGCCGAGCGGTGGATGCAGCTAAACGAGGCCTTGGCGAGCGCGGCCCGGCCTGGTGGACAGACGGCGGCAAGGACTACAATCGCTATCTGGTGAAGAATACGCCTTACGCGAGTTGGTTCGACACGCTTTGAAGTCGGAAGCGAAGCAGCTCAGCCTTTGGAGCCCCGACGACCTCCCGTTGGATCGACCTCGGGTCGTTCGTAATCGTCCGGATGTGCCGTTTCATCCTGTTCCGGCATGTCCTTGCCTTTCTTCCAGCTCTGGTCAGTACGGACCTTGTCCGGCGTATGCGCCTTGTCCTGGTCGCTGGCGTCGCCCGTGGGGTTGAACGGTAGCTTGCTCATCGAAGGAGTTCCTTGCAGTAGGAGCGGTATCAGCGCTGTGACGGTTGCCCGGCACGGCTCTGCGCGAGCGTCTGGTTCACTGCTTCCTGCAGTTGCGGGATGTGGAACGGCTTGGCGACAAAGCGTGCCTTCTGGTGCCGGGCCGGCACGACCTGGTCGTAGACGGCGGAGGCAAACAGGAAGGGCACGCCCAGCTCCGCCAGGCGGTCCGCGACCGGGAACACCACGCCGTCGCCGAGCTCGATATCGAGGATGGCGGCGTCGAACTGCTCGTTGCGCAGCAGGCTGAGTGCCTCGAATACGCTTTCGGCGTGCGTGATGGTGTTTCCGTCCGTGGCCAGCGCATCTTCAACCAGTTCGGCCAGGTCGAGTTGGTCTTCCACCAGCAGCAGGCTGTGCTCCTGCGTCCGTTCATTTGCGTACTTCTGCATGCCAAACCTTGATCATTACCTCTTGTAGGAAAGAACTGTCCGCTTTCGGGCATCAAGGCAATGACTGCCCGCTGTGTGCGGCGTGCGAAAGCGCTGCGCCCCCCCTTGGAGCCCTTCACGCGGAACGCGTGCCCGGTTCACCGTCACAGGACAGGGACTGCGTGAAGCTGGATTCATGCAAACCGCGCCCCCCACCTCGCCATTTGAACCCATTCACGTAGGCTGCGCAGGGTGGTCCTTGCCGTCCGCACATGCAGCCGACTTCGGTGAGGGGCGGAGTGCACTGCAGCGCTATGCGACCCGCTTTTCGAGGGTGGAGATCAACTCTTCGTTTTACCGCCCGCACAAGCCAGAGACCTATTCGCGATGGGCGCAGGCCGTGCCGGCGCATTTCCGGTTCTCGGTCAAGATGCCGCAGGCAATCAGTCATGAGGCCGGCCTGCGGGGGGCGGCGCCGTTGCTTGACCCTTTTATTCATGCAGTAAACCATCTGGGCGACCGGCTGGGCGCGTTGCTCCTGCAGCTGCCGCCGCGCCTGGACTTTGATGCCCGCGTGGCATCGACCTTCTTCCGCGCAGTCAAGCGCCGCACGGACGTAGCCATTGCCTGCGAACCCCGCCATGAAAGCTGGTTCTCGGCGCCGGCTGACGCATTGATGGAGCGTCATGGCATCGCACGCGTTGCCGCCGATCCCGCGCGGCCCCCCCGGGCGGCTGTGCCCGGTGGCGCGCGGCAATGGAGTTACTGGCGATGGCACGGTCGACCGCGCATGTACTACAGCAGTTACCCGGACAGTGACCTGCGCGCGCTTGCCCAGGCGGCAGGTGCAGCTGCCGGCCAGGGTCCGGCCTGGATCATCCTGGACAACACCGCGCAGGGTCACGCCATACCCAACGCGCTGCGCCTGCAAACCCTGCTGAAGGAGAACCGCCATGCCTGAAGGCCCCTCCATTGTCCTGCTACGCGAAGAGGCGGCCCGGTTCAGGGGCAGGACCGTGCGCCATGTCGGAGGCAACAGCCGGGTGGACCTGACGCCCCTAGTAGGACGCCGGATAAAGGCGGTACGCAGCTGGGGCAAGCATTTCCTGCTGGAGTTCAGCCACGTCACGCTGCGCATCCACCTCATGCTGTTCGGCAGCTACCGCATCAACGAGCGAAAGAATGCCGTGCCGAGGGTTGCTTTGCAGTTCGACAGAGACGAGTTGAACTTCTACGCGTGCTCGGTGAAGCTGATCGAACAGCCTTTGGACGATGTCTATGATTGGCGGACGGACGTTATGAGTGACGCCTGGGATGCACACCTGGCGCGCCGCAAGCTGAAAGCCATGCCCGATGTGCTCGTCTGCGACGCCCTGCTGGATCAGACCGTGTTCTCCGGCGTTGGTAACATCATCAAGAATGAAGTGCTGTTCCGCATCTCCGTGCATCCGGGCAGCCGGGTAGGGGACCTGCCTCCCCGTGTGCTGACCCGCCTGATCGATGAGGCGCGCAATTACAGCTTCGACTTCCTGCGCTGGAAGCGTGGGCACGAACTCAAAAAGCACTGGCAGGTGCACGCCCGGAAAACATGCCCGGGTTGTGGTGGGCCAATTTGCAAACTGTACATGGGGACCACGCGGCGCCGGACGTTCTTCTGCCCGGGTTGCCAGCATCTGTACGGACCGGAAGATGCTCCATCGCTGACGACAGAGCAGGCCGCATCCTCCCGGCGATCACGCCCCAAGGTTCCGCGTTGACGGCTGACATGTCAGCACGGTGGCGTTGCAGCTGCATGCCAGATGGCCGTGGAGAGTCTCGGCGAGTGAGGCAGCGTCATGCCCAATCACGCTGCGTTCGATCGCGGCACTCCACACTGAGCTCCAATTGGTCCAGAGGAGCTTGAATGAGCCAGGTTTTCATCGTCGGCGCGGCCGGCAAGGTCGGTCGTTCATTGGCCCAGCAGGCCAGCGCACGCGGCCACCGCGTACTGGCACTGCACCGTGCGCAGGAACAGGCCGCCGAACTCACCGCGCTCGGCGCACGCCCGGTGCAGGGCGACCTGCTGCAGCTGGATGTCGCCGCGCTGGCGGCACTGATGAAAGGCTGCGACGTGGTGGTGTTCTCCGCCGGTGCCGGCGGCAAGGGCGGCGCGTCGATGACCGACGCCATCGATGGGCGTGGACTGGAAATGGCCGTGGCTGCCGCACAGGCCGCCGCCGTGCCGCGCTTCCTGCTGGTGTCGGCCTTCCCGGAGGCCGGGCGCGGCAAGCACCTGTCGGATACGTTCGAGAACTACATGGTGGTGAAGAAACGTGCCGACGTGCATCTGGCCGAAAGCCCGCTGGACTGGGTGATCCTGCGCCCGGGCACGCTCACCGACGAACCGGGCACGGGCCGGGTGCGTGCCGGCCTGGCCATTCCCTACGGCAACATCGCCCGCGCCGACGTCGCTGCCACGCTGTTGGCATTGATCGAACACCCGCAACTGCGTCGCTGCATCATCGAACTCACCGAGGGCGACACCCCGGTGTTCGATGCACTGCAGGCGCTGTCGCCGGCATGAGGGCTTGACCACGACAACGCGCTGACGCAGCATCGGGCGCATGGTCCTTCACGCCGCCACCGTCACTACCACCACGACTGCCCCTGGCAGGTCGTGAGATCGTTACGTGACGTGAAGTAGCGCCACCCCTCAGGACCCCGCCAGTCATGGACGGGGTCTCCTGTTTCTCCGTCCGTGCCCACCCCACAGGAGAAACACCATGAGCCCATCCCGAATCCCCCGCCGCGGCCTGCTGGTCATCGATATGCAGCACGGCCTGTTCAACGGCGCGCATCGCCCTTACCGCGCTGACGACGTGCTGGCCAACATCAACGCGCTGATCGACCGCGCACATGCCGCCGATGCACCGGTGTTTGCCGCACGCCACGTCGGCCCCGCAGGCTCGCCGCTGGCCAGCGACAGCCCGCTGTCGCAGCTGCTGACCGGTCTCGCCATCGATCCCGCGCGCGACACCGTGTTCGAGAAGACGCGGCCCAGCTGCTTCTTCGAGACCGGCCTGGCCGAGCGGCTGGCGGCCTCCGGCGTCGAGGAACTGGTCATCGTCGGCATGAAGACCAACTACTGCGTGGACACCACCTGCCGCGCCACGCGCGACCTCGGCATCCCTGCGGTGCTGGTGGCTGACGCGCATACCACCACCGATTCGGCCGTGCTTGAGGCGAAGATCATCGTCGAGCATCACAACGCCACGCTGCGCGGGGCCTTCGTCAGCCTCGTCGCCAGCGCAGACTGCACGTTCGCGGCAGGGTAAGCTCCGGTCAACGAAGTCAGCCAAGAGGGCAGATGGGATCGGTGACCCAGACACGGATACTCTGCAACAGCCTTGTGCTGATGCTGCTGTCCGCAGTGGCGGGCTGCAGCACGGCGGGGGGCGGTGATCGCCACCCTTCGTCGCAGCTGCGGTTGGTGAAGCTGAGCCCGGCGGAGACTTCCATCCTGTTGACGGCTGCAGCGGCAGGTACGATCGCGCCGCGCGGCAAGTGCGTGTACTTCGTCGGTGCGCGCGATCAGCGAACACTGGCGCTGTGGCCTGCGTACTTCGAACTGGACACGCTGCGTGGAGCGCCTGTGGGGGTGCGCAATACCCTCACTGGCACGCGCGTGGCTTTCGGCGAGCCGCATACCTTTGGCGTCGGCAACATGCAGGCCTTGCCCGGCATGGTGCTGGAGCCGGTACCCGCTGGATGCAGCGGGCCGGCCATGATGCTTTACTTCGATTGAATCGAGCCTGCCTGACGCAGGCTCAGCGCTGCTCGTCCTTGCGCGCGCTCAGCTCACGGTCGGCGCGCAGGAACACCGCACTGGTGCTCTCCTCGCCGGTGCCGCCGGCGGCACCCAGCAGCAGCGGCCGCGGCAGTCGCGAGGAGGCATCGTCGGCCACGGCCTGCAGGGCGGCCAGGGTCGCGCTGGCCTGGTCGCTGCCCAGCACCGCGATGAACTCGCCGCTGCCGGTGACGCGGTTGATGCTGTCGCCGCGCCCGGCATCCAGGCATTGCTCCAGCGCCACGTCCAGCTGCTGCAGCTGGCGTTCCAGGCTGCGCTCGCCCATCTGTTCGGCCAGGCCGGCCAGGTCCTGCAGCTCGAGGATGACCACCGTGCAGGCGGTGCCGGTGGTGGCGTGCGCGGCTTCCACCAGCGGGCTCTGCTCGAGGATGGTCGCCACTTCCTGCTCGCGCTCGCGGCTGCGCGCTTCCATCAGGGTCATGGTCAGCCGGGCCAGGGCTTGCAGGGCGCCGCGTTGCTCCGGGCTGAGCGAGCGCGGGGTCAGATCGACCACGCAGACGCTGCCGACCGCCGCGCCCTCGCGGGTGACCAGCGGCATGCCTGCGTAGAAGCGCGCACCCATTTCATTCAACACCGGGTTGTCGACGAAGCGGCTGTCCTGCTTCAGGTCGCCCACTTCCAGCAGCTGCTCGGGCTGGCGGATCGCGTGGTCACACACCGCCACGTCGCGGTCGGTTTCGCTGCCATCCACGCCGATGCGGGCCTTGAACCATTGGCGATCACGATCGATCAGGGTCACCAGGGCCATCGGCGTACCGCAGACGGCGGCCGCCACCTTCACGATGTCATCGTAGGCCGGCTCGGGCAGGCTGCCGACCACGTGCAGCGCATCCAGCGCGTGCTGGCGTTCGGTTTCAGTGAATGCGGCAGAAGAATGATCCGTCATGATGATCCTGGGCAGTCAAAGGTCGTCGCTCATGCTAGAGCACGCCCGCGCCCAATGGATGAACCACCACCTCACCAGGCCGGCGACCCGTACCCCGGCGAATGGCCGGGGCAGGGTGCAGGGCTCAGCCGAGGTCGCAACCGGCCGGCTGCGGCCAGGTGGTCGCCGGCAGCATGTTCTTCAGCGACGCCGGTGCGTTGATCGCCACGTAGCTGGTGCCGAGCAGCTCTTCCAGATCGGCGATGGTCACCAGGTAGTTGTCCAGGCTGCCCAGGTTGGCCTCGTTGGGAATGATCCAGCTGATCGCCTTGGCGGTACCGGTCTGCGGGTCGCGGGTGATGATCGTCTTCCAGAAGAACTCCGGCGTGGGAATGCCGTGGCTGGCCAGGAAGTAATCGTTGGCGGCATCGCCGTAGACCACGCCGCCATAGACGTCCACCGGCGCGATGTCGCGGTAGCACTCGGCCACGTTCTCGGCCTTCACCCAGATGCCCTGGTTGAAGCGGGACACCTGCGGCACGATGTTGGTCATGAAGTTGGCGCGGCGGATGTAGGTGGTGTCGTAGTCCATGTGGTTGGAGGTGACCAGGTGCCCACGGTCATAGCCGGCGTGGATGCTGGCGTACGACGCGGTGCTGTTCTGGCCCAGGCAGCCGGTGGGCAGGTCGGTGTCCTTGTAGAAGCTGGACGGGCGCTTGGCCGTGCCGGTATCGGCCAGCAGGGTGTATTCGTACCGCGTGGCGCTGTGGATGCTGCAGTCGTAGGTCAGCACGAAGCCGCCCTTGTTGAGGGTGACCGTTTCCGCGTGGGCGGCGCCGGCAAAGGCGCTGAGGACCAGGGCGAACAGGAACGTGGCAAGGCGCATTGCAGTGTCTCCGTCAGGTTTTTCCAGCACGCAGGACGCCCTCACGGCGAAAGCGTTCGCCATGCGGAGGCACTGCGCGTGTGGGTGGGTGAGGACTGCGGTTGGAACCCGGCGGATGCCGGTCATGCAGGAGGAACTCGACCGCGCTCCCTGGCCACCGAGGTGGCGCGCGGCGTCGTAAGCGTCAGTGCGTGTCGCTTTCAGGTCAACGCTGGATGTCCGGAGTTGTGACCCGGCGCAAACGTCCTGCGTGTGTCAGATCGCAGACCGCAGGATGAAACGTGCGCATGGCAGGCGCGCGGGCCGGTATCGGCAGGCGGGGGATTGCGGCAGAATCAGCGCGTTGATCCATGGGAAGCGTGACGCGTCACACGCTCGCGCCACCGCAGTGCAGACTCAAGGAACGAGGACAGGTCATGGAAGTTCGCCCCCTGGTGCTGGCGTGGCTGCTGGTCGCCGCACTGCCGGCCGCCGCGCAGCAGATCCGCGCCGCGACCGGCCCCGCGCGCAAACCACTGCCGGCCGCGCCACGGCCGGCCCACAATTCGATGGCGAAGAGCACCACGCCCTTCAACTGCGCGCAGTACGCGTGGCCGAATCATCCGCATCCGGCGGCCAAGGCGTACTGCGATGGGGTCGAGGCCAATACCCTGCAGTACGAAGCCCGCCAGGCCGGACGTCCCGGCCCCTCCACCGAGGTGAGCGCGCTGCCTGCGCTGGGTTCGGCCGAAGCCAAGCGGACCGGCACCGCCTGCATTGGTGGCCAGGCGTTCCGGCGGCTGGCCAGTGGCTGGGAACAGGTGGCCTCGCCGTCGGGTGGGTGGCTGCGCTGCCGGGAACGCTAGGCGCGTCGGCAGGCCTCAGAGCCTGCCTTCGGCCGCGTAACGCGCGGCGCCCTGGTCCACCAGCGCCTGCAGCTCCTGCAGCAGTGGCTCGTCCCAGCGGTCGAAGTTGAAGCAGGACTTGCCCTGCATGCGCTGCTTCAGCGCAGGGCTGATGCACGCCAGCAGTTCGGAATGGTCATAGACGGGCATCAGGTGGAAGGCGTGCTTGCGTCCGGACACCTTCACCGCACCGAAGAACTGCGCCTTGCCATTGGCGGCCGGCGTGCGGCAGTTGGCGTAGAAGTGCTGATCCGTGTCGTGGACCACGAGCAAACCATCGCGATGACGCAGCAGCATCTGGCGCAGGGCGCCAAACAGATCGGGCGGCACCGTCTCGGTGGACGCCTTGGGTGTCGCTTGGGTGCGCTTCATGGGAACTGCCCGGCGTGGGGAAGGCTCTGGGAAATACGCAGCGTGCCTGTGTGCGCACCGTAGCACGGCCAAGTGGAGCGATCCGGGCGTTTGCGCCGGATCGCTCCTTCGTGGCACTCAGGCCTTGGCGACTGCCTGGATCAGCACCGTGGCGGCTTCGGCCGACGAGCCCGGGTTCTGGCCCGTCACCAGCAGGCCATCGCGGCGCACGTACGAACCCCAGTCCGGACCCTTGCTGTAATCACCGCCCAGGCCCTTCAGCATGTCCTCCACCAGGAAGGGCACGACCTTGGTCAGGCCCACCGCGTCCTCCTCGGTGTTGGCAAAGCCGGTGACCTGCTTGCCGGCGACCAAGGGCTTGCCATCGGGCGCCTTGACCTGGCGCAGCACGCCCGGTGCGTGGCAGACCAGGCCGACCGGTTTGCCGCTGGCAACGAACGATTCGATCAGCGCGATGGAGTGGGCGTCATTGGCCAGATCCCACAGCGGACCGTGGCCGCCGGGGTAGAACACGGTGTCGAAGTCGGCAGCATCGACGCTGTCCAGGCGCACGGTGGCGGCCAGCTGCGCCTTGGCGTCGGCGTCGGCCTCGAAGCGGTGGGTCAGTTCGGTCTGGAACGCCGGCTCGTTGCTCTTCGGGTCCAGCGGCGGCTGGCCGCCCTTGGGCGAGGCCAGCACGATCTCCGCGCCTGCATCCTTGAAGGCGTAGTAGGGGGCGGCCAGTTCTTCCAGCCAGAAGCCGGTCTTGTGCCCGGTGTCGCCAAGCTGGTCGTGCGAGGTCAGAACGATGAGGACTTTCATGGTGGTGCTCCTGTTGGAAGGTTGGTGCAGTAGACCGGTCGTCTAGCAGTTGGTCGTAAAAAACACTCCGCAGGGAGTGTGTCGGATGCATCCCTCGCTCAGCGTGAGGGATGCAGGATCTGTCGGGTGGTAAGCCGCGCGTTCTCGAAGGGCTGCGGACCGCGCACGATCTTGACCATGATGCTGGCGCCCAGCCACAGCTGGTAGAGGCTTTGTGCCAGCGCGGCGGCATCACCGTTGCTGGCCAGCGTGCCGTCGGCTTGGCCGCCTTCGATCGCCCGGGTCAGGCGCTCGATGATGCCGGCCGTGCCGCTGCGCAGGGCCGCGCGCATGGCCGGCGAGAGGTCAGCCACCTCGGCGCCCAGTTTCACCGCCAGGCACTTGCCCTGGCAGTCCTCGAAGGACTGGCTTTCCATCCAGGCGGCGAAGTAGCGCTCCAGCTGCTCGGCCTTGTTCTGGCCGGCGCTGCCGAAGATCTGGTCCATCTCGGCCAGGTATTCGTCGAAGTAGTCCTGCAGAAGGGCTTCGCCGAAGGCCTCCTTGGAGCCGAAGTAGTGGTAGAACGAACCCTTCGGCACGCCCGCGGCGGTCAGTACCTCGTTCAGGCCGACCGCCGAGAAGCCCTTGCCGCCCATGGTGCGGCGGCCGCTGGCCAGGATCTTCTGGCGGACGTCGGTGCCTGCAATGTCGGGGGCGGGGTTCATGGGAGCGACGATACTCCCGATTAGACCGGTCGTCTAGTGCCGTCTCAAGCACGTGCGCTTGCCCAGTTTATGTAGAGTCGAGCCATGCTCGACTCAGGCCCTGCAGCCGAGCATGGGCTCGGCTCTGCAGATCAGCCTTTGCGCACCCTCTGCAGGAAGGCCTCGACCGCCGGCACCTGGTAGGCTCCCTCGCGGCGCAGGATGCTCAGCGGCCGTTGCAGGCCCAGCGCCCGCACCGGAAGCCGGACCAGGCTGCCGTCCTGCAGGTCACGTACCACGCTCATGCTGGGCAGCCAGGCGATGCCGCCGCCATGGATCGCGGCCTGCTTCAGCGCCTCGGTATTGCCGAACTCCACGATGCTTCCGGTCTGTACATCCAGCTGCTGCAGCAGCTCGCCGATCAGCTCGCGGGTGCCCGA
>JAFAFD010000401.1 GCA_023423675.1 Pseudomonadota bacterium
CCCCATGACTGAGCCCGCCCCCCTGCTGGACCGCAACGCGCGCACCTGGACCCTGGCCAGCGCCGCGCTGGCACTGCTGCCGCTGCTGCTGCAGCTGCCCAGCGCACTGGCTGCGGTGATCGCGGTGGCCGGCGTGGCAACCGCTGCGTCGTCGCTGCGAGGCGTGCTGCCGATGCCGGTGCGCCTGCTGCTGGTGCTGGCCATGCTCGGCGCCATCGTCTGGCAGATGGGCGCGGTGCGGCCCGGGCGCGATACCGGCTGCGCACTGCTGGCAGCGATGCTGGCGATCAAATCCAGCGAACTGCGCAGCGTGCGTGATGCACGCAGCCTGCTCGGCTTCGCCCTGTTCGGCCCGTTTGCCGCCTTCCTGCTCGACCAGGGGCCCCTGACCACGCTGCTGGCCGCACTGGCCGGCATCAGCAGCCTGCTCGCCCTGCAGCGGCTGGCCCACAACGAAGGCCGCAGCGCGGCGCTGCCCCTGCCCGGCCAGCTGCGCGGCGTCGGCCGCCTGCTGTTGATCGGCCTGCCCCTGGCCCTGGCCTGCTTCTGGCTGTTCCCGCGGCTGTCCTCGCCGCTGTGGGGCGTGCCCGAACGTGCGGTCGGTACCCCCGGCCTGTCCGACTCGATGGAGCCGGACCAGTGGCTGGACCTGATGGCCGATGACACCCCGGCACTGCGCGTGCAGTTCTTCGGCCTCGTGCCGCAGCCGGAGCAGCGCTACTGGCGCGGGCCGGTGCTGACCCGCTTCGATGGCCACCTCTGGACGCGTGATCGCAACATCGACTACCGCCGGCCGGCGCAGGTGACCCACGAAGGCCCGGGCTGGGACTACCAGATCGACTACGAGCCCACCGACCGCCGCCTGCTGGTGGCGCTAGACCTGCCCACGGCTGCCCCGGATGGCACCGCGCTCAATGGCGAGATGACCCTGTCCAGCCAGCGCCCGCTCTCCGAACTGACCCGCTGGCGCCTGCATTCGGCACCAGCGACGCGCTTCGATGCCGAGCTGTCGCCCTACCAGCGACGTGCGGCGCTGCAGCTGCCGGCCAACTTCAACCCGCGCACGGCAGCGCTTGCCCGGCAATGGCGACAGGAAGCCGGCGACCACGATGCCGCCGTTGTCCGCCGCGCCCTGGACTGGATCACCGCCGATTTCTCCTACACGCTGGACACCCCAGCGGCCGGGCGCGACCCGGTGGACGCGTTCCTGTTCGACTACAAGGCCGGCTTCTGCCAGCACTTCAGTTCGGCCTTCGTGGTGCTGATGCGCAACGCCGGCATCCCCGCGCGCGTGGTGACCGGCTTTGCCGGCGGCACCCGCAACCGGCTCGGCAACTACTGGGTCGTGCGGCGCATGGACGCCCACGCCTGGGCCGAAGTCTGGCTGCCCCAGCGTGGCTGGGTGCGGGTGGACCCGACCGCGGCAGTGGCACCCGAGCGCATCCTCGACACGCTGGAAGACCGCCTGCCGGCCGGCGCCGACCTCAACCTGCAGCAGCGCTGGCTGCAGGCCGGGCAGATCGGCGATTGGCTGCGCCGCGGCTGGAACGATCTGGTGCTGTCCTTCGACGCGCGCCGCCAGCAGCAGCTGCTGCAGCCGCTGGGCCTGGATGAGCTGAAGCCCGGCCAGCTGCTGGCCGGCTTCGTGGCCACCGCCCTGCTGGCAATGGGCTGGATGGCCTGGCTGCTGGCCCGTGGCGAGCGCGAGCGCGACCCGCTGCTGCGGGCCTGGCACCGGCTGGCCCGCCGCTACGCCCGGCTGGGGTTGGCCCGCGAGCCGCACGAACCCGCCCTGGCCTGGGCCCAGCGGGTCCATGCCCACCGCCCCGATCCTGCGCTCATCGCGCTCAGCCAGCGTTTCGCCGAAGCGCGCTACGCTGGCACTCGTACCGAGCTCGCCCCATTATTGCGGGACCTGCGCAGGCATCGCCCGACTTCCGGAGCTACTTCATGAACACCAAGTTCCTTCTCACCGCCGTGGCCGCCCTGGCCCTGTCGGCCTGCGCCACGGCCCCCAAGCCGCTGCAGGGTCAGTTCAGCGTGGTTTCCCCGCGCGACTCGGTTGCCACCCAGCAGGTGGGCACCCCCGTTCGCTGGGGGGGCCGCATAATCGAAACCCAGCCCGGCCAGGGCGAGACCTGCTTCCAGATCATCTCGCGCCCGCTCAATGGCAGTGGCCGCCCGAACCAGACCTCGTCCGACGCCAGCGACGGCCGCTTCATCGCCTGCCGTGCCGGCTTCTATGATCCGGCGGTGTTCGAGGCCGGTCGCGACGTGACCTTCATCGGCAAGATCGACGGTTACGCCAACACCCGCATCGGCGAATACGACTACCGCCTGCCCAAGCTGGCGGCCGACGTCATCTACCTGTGGCCGGAACAGCGCCAGGTCGATGTCGTGCCCTACCCGTACAGCCCGTGGGGCCCGGGTCCGTGGGGCCCGTACTGGGGCGGTTACCGCGGCTGGGGCTGGTGGTAAACCTGCCACGTCCCGCGTGACGCAAAAGGCCGCCCTCGGGCGGCCTTTTTGCTGGTGCACCATCCAAGGTGGGTGCCGACCGCCATCCACGGTGGGCGCCGACCGCCATCCACGGTGGGTGCCGACCGTTGGTCGGCACGGAAGCCATGGCTGCCGTTGCCTCAACGCCCCGGCGTACCGAAATGGCCCAGCGGCGCACCGGCCAACAGGTGCATGTGGATGTGGAACACCGTCTGCCCGGCATCTTCGCTGCAGTTCATCACGATGCGGTAGCCATCCTCGGCGAAGCCTTCGCTGCGCGCGTACGCGGCTGCCGCCAGCGCCAGCTTGCCGATCAGGTGCGCCTGCGACGGCTGCAGGTCGTCCAGGGTCGGGATGATCTCGTTCTTCGGAATGAACAGCACGTGCACCGGCGCCTGCGGTGCGATGTCCTTGAAGCCCAGCACCTCGTCATCCTCGTAGACGATGGTGGCCGGGATCTCGCGACGGATGATCTTGCTGAAGAGGGTTTCGGTGGTCATGGTCGGCCTCGGCGGGATGTCTTCCGCATTGTAGGCCGGCCACGCCACGCGCGGCCGCGGTCAGTCGCGGAATTCGCTGCGCGTTCCGAAGGCATGCGACAGCGTGCCGCGATCGACATATTCCAGTTCACCGCCCAGCGGCAGGCCCTGCGCCAGACGGCTCGGCTGCACCTGGCGCGCACGCGCCAGCTGGGCCAGGTAGTGCGCAGTCGCTTCGCCTTCAACGGTGGCGCTGGTGGCGATGATCAGTTCCTGCACTTCGCCCTGCGCCAGCCGCTGTTCCAGCTGCTCCAGGCCCAGTTCGCGCGGGCCCACGCCATCGAGTGGCGACAGACGGCCCTGCAGCACGAAGTAGACGCCGCGGAAGCCGGTGGCATTTTCGATGGCCAGGCGATCAGCCGGTGACTCGACCACGCACAGCTGGCTGCGCTCGCGACTGTTGTTGGCACAGGTCGGGCACAGCTCGGTTTCGCTGAAATCGCGGCACTGCGCGCAATGGCCGATGCGTTCGACCGCCAGCGCCAGCGCCTCGGCCAACCGCTGCCCACCTTCACGCTCGCGTTCGAGCAGGTGGTAGGCCATGCGCTGCGCGGTCTTCTGGCCAACGCCAGGCAGCACCCGCAGTGCATCGATCAATTGTTCAAGCAGGGGTGCGGACACGGCGGCAGGCTTTCATTGCGTCGAGCACGCTCGACGATTATCTGTAGAGTCGAGCCATGCTCGACTGAAGATTGGAACAGTC
>JAFAFD010000008.1 GCA_023423675.1 Pseudomonadota bacterium
GGTACTGCTTGCGCCCACGCGCATCGCGGCCGGTGGCCTGCAGGTGGCCGTTGGCGTGCGCGCAGATCCACACGGCGTTGTAGGCCGGCGGGATGGCCAGCGCGCGGATGCGCTGGAGGGTGGCGGCATCGCGCACCGCGTGGCCATCGGCATCGCGGTAGGCAAAGCCCTTGCCTGCGCGGCGCCGGCTGATGCCGGGCTGGGTGTCATCGACATAACGCAGGCCCGCCGCGCGTGCGGCCTGTTGTTCGGGGGTGGGGGTCGTGGGCATGGCTGGCAGCATGGACAGCGCCGTGCAGCCGACGCGTCAATAACGCAAGACAAACACGTGAGGATGGGTTCGCGGCTATGCTCGGGTCTTCACAGTCCCTTCCGTTCCGGAGTCATGATGTCGTTCCAGATCCGCGCCCGTTCGCTCTCCGCCCTGCTGCTGCCGGCCGTGCTGGCGTTGTCCGCCTGCCAGGCGCCAGCGCTGGATGAGCAGGATTCGGCCACCGCCCACGCCCAGCAGGCCGCTGAAGCCGCCAAGGCGCCGGCCGATGAAGCCGGCAAGGCCACCGAAGCACCGCCGGCCGGCACCTGCGATGCCAGCCAGGTGCAGAGTCTGGTCGGCCAGGCCTACACCGATGCGCTGGGCAAGCAGGCCCAGGAAGATGCCGCCGCCAGCCAGGTGCGCGTGCTCAAGCCCAATGACGTGGCCACGATGGAGTTCCTGGGCGATCGCCTGAACATCGAAGTGGACGAAAAGGGCCTGGTCAGCGGCGCTCGCTGCGGCTGACGGAAAGCCAACGCCGGCAAGGGTTTGCCGGCGTTTTGGTTGCACGCGCAACCGTGTATTGCGGCGTTGCAACAACTGTGATCTAGTCGAGGCATCCGGTGGCCTCATGATGCGCTCCAGGGAATGAGCGGGCACGAGTGTCCCTGCTCATTTCATTTCGCATCGAGGTAGAGATGGCCCCCCGCAACCGCCAAGGGCTTTACGACCCGCGCTCCGAGCGCGACGCCTGTGGATTCGGCATGGTCGCGCAGCTTGACGACCAGCCCTCACGTCTACTGGTCGACACCGCCATCGCCGCGCTTTCGCGCATGACCCACCGCGGCGGTGTTGCCGCCGACGGGCTGACCGGCGATGGCTGCGGCCTGCTGCTGCGCCGCCCCGATGCCTTCCTGAAACTGCTGGCCAGCGAAGCAGGCATCACCGTGGGTGCGCGCTTCGCCGCCGGCCTGGTGTTCCTGCCGCACGATGCCGAGGCCGCGCAGGCCTGCCGCACGCAGCTGCAGGCGCAGGTGGAAGCGGTCGGCTGCAAGGTGGCCGGCTGGCGCGAGGTGCCCACCGATGACAGCGTCTGCGGCCAGCTGGCCCGCGATACGCTGCCGCGCATCGAACAGGTGTTCGTCGACGCCGGTGTCGGCCAGGACGACGGCGGCTTCGCGCTGGCCCTGTTCCTGGCCCGCCGCCGCAGCGAACAGCAGCTGCGCGAGCATGCCGATTACTACGTCACCACCCTCAGCCCCAACGCGATCAGCTACAAGGGCATGGTGCTGCCGGACAAGCTGAGCCGCTTCTTCCCGGACCTGCAGCGCCGCGAACTGGCCTCCAGTGCCATCGTGTTCCACCAGCGCTACTCCACCAACACGCTGCCGCGCTGGCCGCTGGCGCACCCGTTCCGCATGCTCGCCCACAACGGGGAGATCAACACGATCGAGGGCAACCGCCGCTGGGCGCAGGCGCGCAGCAAGGTGTGGAAGACCCCGCGCTTCGACATCGCCGAGTTCGATCCGGTCATCTCCATGCACGGCTCGGATTCGCAGAGCCTGGACAACATGCTGGAACTGATGGTGTCCGGTGGCATGGAACTGATCCAGGCGCTGCGCATCCTGGTGCCGCCGGCGACCCAGTCGCTGGAGTTCAAGGATCCCGACCTGGCCGCGTTCTACGAGTTCCATGGCCTGAACAGCGAGCCGTGGGACGGCCCGGCCGGCATCGTCGCCTGCGACAGCCGCTATGCGGTGTGTACGCTGGACCGCAACGGCCTGCGCCCGGCGCGCTGGATGCTGACCGCCGACCGCCACTTCCTGGTCGCCTCCGAAGCGGGCGTGTGGGAAGTGCCGACCGAGCGCGTGGTGCGCAAGGGCAAGCTCGGCCCGGGCGAGATGATCGCCATCGACCTCAAGCGCGGCGACCTGCTCGATTCGGAAGCCATCGACCGCATCAACCGCGGCCGCGCGCCGTACAAGCAGTGGCTGCAGCAGGGCGTCACCTACCTGCAGACCGAACTGATCGATCCGTCGCTGGTGGAGGAACCCTTCGACGAAGGCACCCTGCGCAGCTACCACAAGCTGTACCAGCTCAGCAGCGAGGAAGTGGAGCAGGTGCTGCGGCCGCTGGCCGAGACCGAGCAGGAAGCCACCGGCTCGATGGGTGATGACACGCCGATGGCCGTGCTCAGCCAGCGCAGCCGCCCGCTGTACGACTATTTCCGCCAGGCGTTCGCGCAGGTCACCAACCCGCCGATCGATCCGCTGCGCGAAGACTGCGCGATGTCCCTGTCCACCCAGCTCGGCAAGGAGACCAACATCTTCCATGCCGGCCCGGAGACGGTGAACCACGTCATCCTCAATTCGCCGGTGCTGAGCCAACGCAAGCTGCGCCAGCTGCTGAAGATGGACCAGTACGTGCAGGCCAACCGCCTGCTCGACCTGTCCTACAGCGAGGACGAAGGCCTGCGCGCCGGCATCGAGCGCATCTGCGCCGAGGCCGAACAGGCCGCCCGCGAGGGCATGGTGATGCTGCTGCTGTCCGACCGCTACCCGGTAGCCGGGCGTCCGATGGTGCACGCCCTGCTGGCCACCAGTGCCATCCACCACCACCTCTCGCGCCTGGGCCTGCGCTGCGACGTCAACCTCATCGTCGAGACCGGTACCGCGCGCGACCCGCACCACATGGCCTGCCTGCTCGGCTTCGGCGCCACTGCGGTGTACCCGTACCTGGCCTACCAGACCCTGTTCGACCTCGGCCGCCGCGGCATCCTCAAGCTCAGCAAGGGTGGCGAGCAGTCGCAGATCGGCCGCCGCTACCGCAAGGGCGTGTACAAGGGCCTGTCGAAGATCATCTCGAAGATGGGCATCTGTACCGTGGCCAGCTACCGCGGTGCGCAGCTGTTCGAGATCATCGGCCTGGAACCGGACGTGGTCGATCTGTGCTTCCCCGATACCGCCTCGCGCATCGGTGGCGCCGGCTTCGCCCGCCTGGATGCCGATGCACGCGAACTCTGCGCGCAGGCCTGGGACGCGCAGCAGGGCGTGGATGTGGGCGGCCTGCTGAAGTACGTGCACGGCGGCGAATACCACATGTACAACCCGGACGTGGTGACCACCCTGCAGCGCGCGGCGCGCAGCGGTGACCCGCGTGCGTGGCAGCAGTACTGCGACGCCGTGCATGCACGGCCGCCGTCGGCACTGCGCGACCTGCTGGAACTGGTGCCGTCCGCTGCGCCGACGCCGCTGGACGAGGTGGCCCCGGCCAGTGAACTGTTCCCGCGCTTCGACACCGCGGCCATCAGCCTCGGCGCGCTGTCGCCGGAAGCGCATGAAGCGCTGGCCATCGCGATGAACCGCCTCGGCGGCCGCAGCAATTCCGGCGAAGGTGGCGAAGACCCGGCGCGCTATGGCACGCAGCGCCGCAGCAAGATCAAGCAGGTGGCCTCGGGCCGCTTCGGTGTCACCGCCGAATACCTGGTCAATGCCGAAGTGCTGCAGATCAAGGTCGCGCAGGGCGCCAAGCCCGGCGAAGGCGGCCAGCTGCCTGGCCACAAGGTCAACGAACTGATCGCCCGCCTGCGCTATGCCAAGCCGGGCATCGGCCTGATCTCGCCGCCGCCGCACCACGACATCTATTCCATCGAAGACCTGGCCCAGCTGATCTACGACCTCAAGCAGGTCAACCCGACCGCGCTGGTGTCGGTGAAGCTGGTCAGCCATGCCGGCGTGGGCACTATTGCCGCCGGCGTGGTCAAGGCCGGTGCGGACCTGATCACCATTTCCGGCCATGACGGCGGCACCGGCGCTTCGCCGGTCAGCTCCATCCGCTATGCCGGCGTGCCGTGGGAACTGGGCGTGGCCGAAGCGCACCAGGCCCTGCTGGCCAACGACCTGCGCGGGCGCACCCTGCTGCAGACCGACGGCGGCCTGAAGACCGGCCTGGACGTGGTCAAGGCCGCGTTGCTGGGTGCCGACAGCTTCGGCTTCGGCACCGCGCCGATGATCGTGCTGGGCTGCAAGTATCTGCGCATCTGCCATCTCAACAACTGCGCCACCGGCGTCGCCACCCAGGATGAGCGCCTGCGCGAGAACCACTTCACCGGCCAGCCCGAGCGCGTGGAGAACTTCTTCCGCCTGCTGGCCGAGGAAGTGCGTGGCTGGCTGTCCTACCTGGGCGCGCGTTCGCTGGAAGAGATCGTCGGCCGCACCGACCTGCTGCGGCAGATCGAGGCCGCGCCGCGCGACGGCGTCCGCGTGGACCTGTCGCGCCTGCTGGCCGATGCCCGTTACGAAGGCAGCCACTGCGCCGCGCAGCGCCTGTACGAATCGCCGGACAGCCTGGCCACGCAGATGGACGGCCTGCTGGCACCGGCCATCGAACACAAGCAGGGTGGCGAGCACCGCTTCCTGATCCATAACACCGACCGCAGCATCGGCACCCGCCTGGCCGGTGCCGTGGCCCGCGCGCACGGCAACCAGGGCATGTCCGAAGCACCGCTGGAACTGCGCTTCCGCGGCAGTGCCGGGCAGAGCTTCGGCGCCTTCAACGTCGGCGGCCTGCACCTGGAAGTGGAAGGCGAAGCCAACGACTACGTCGGCAAGGGCATGGCCGGCGGCCGCCTGGTGGTGCGTCCACCGCGTGGCGCGCGCTTCGAGGCCCGCAGCACCGCCATCATCGGCAACACCTGCCTGTACGGCGCCACCGGTGGCGAGCTGTTTGCCGCCGGTCGCGCGGGCGAGCGCTTCGCGGTGCGCAATTCCGGCGCGCTGGCGGTGGTGGAAGGTGCCGGTGACCACTGCTGCGAATACATGACCGACGGCGTGGTGCTGGTGCTGGGCAAGGTCGGCCTGAACTTCGGCGCCGGCTTCACCGGTGGCCTGGCCTACGTGCTGGACGTCGATCGCGATTTCGTCGACCGCTACAACCACGAGCTGATCGACATCCACCGCGTATCGGCCGAGGGCTTCGAGAACTACCGCCAGCACCTGCACCGCCTGATCGGCCGCCACCGCGAGCTGACCGGCAGTATCTGGGCGCAGCAGATCATGGATGAGTTCCGCGATTACATCGGCAAGTTCTGGCTGGTCAAACCGAAGGCCGCCAGCATCGAGTCGCTGACTGAAACCCTGCGACGCGCCGCGTAACGGTCGGGCCGGCCGCTGGCCGGCAACCCAGAATCACGTAGTGCCGGCCACTGGCCGGCAACCGCAAAAACCACAGAGCCCGCCATGAGCCGCAAGCAAGCATTCCAGTTCCTCGATCTGCCCCGGACCATGCCGCAGCGCATCCCGGTCGAACTGCGCACCTCCGGCGACTGGGGTGAGCTGTACGGCAAGTTCGGCAAGGAAGACGCCCAGTACCAGGCCGGCCGCTGCCTGGACTGCGGCAACCCGTACTGCAGCTGGAAGTGCCCGGTGCACAACGCCATTCCGCAGTGGCTGCAGCTGGTGCAGGAAAACCGTATCCACGAAGCGGCCACCCTGTGCCACAGCACCAACCCGCTGCCGGAAGTGTGCGGCCGCGTCTGCCCGCAGGACCGCCTGTGCGAAGGCAGCTGCACGCTGGAGGAATTCGGCGCGGTGACCATCGGCGCGGTGGAGAAGTACATCGTCGATACCGCGCTGGCCAGCGGCTGGCGCCCCGACCTGGCCGCGGTGCAGCCCACCGGCCAGAGCGTGGCGGTGATCGGTGCTGGTCCGGCCGGCCTGGCCTGTGCCGACCGCCTGGCGCGCGCCGGCATCACCGCCGTGGTCTATGACCGCTACGAACAGATCGGTGGCCTGCTGCAGTTCGGCATCCCCAGCTTCAAGCTCGACAAGGACGTGATCCACCGCCGCCGCGAGGTGCTGGAAGGCATGGGCGTGCAGTTCCGCCTCGGCGTGGAGATCGGCCGCGATGTCAGCGTGCAGCAGCTGCTGGACAGCCACGATGCGGTGTTCGTCGGCACCGGTGCCTACCGCTACACCGACGGCGGCCTGGACGGCCAGGACCTGAAGGGCGTGCTGCCGGCGCTGCCGTTTCTGGTGCAGAACAGCCGCATCGTCAGCGGCGATGATCCGAAAGGCCGGCCGATTGCCGGCTGGGAAGACACCATCGCCCTCCCCGACCTCAACGGCAAGCGCGTGGTCGTGCTCGGCGGCGGCGACACCGGCATGGACTGCGTGCGCAGCGCGGTGCGACTGGGCGCGGCCAAGGTGACCTGCGCCTACCGCCGCGACGAGGCCAACATGCCCGGCAGCGCGCGCGAAGTGGCCAACGCGCGCGAGGAGGGCGTGCGTTTCCTGTTCAACCGCCAGCCGTTGTCGATCGAAGCCGGTGCCGATGACGAAGTGATCGGCGTGACCGTGGTCGAGACCCGCCTCGGCGAGCCCGATGCCAACGGCCGCCAGAACGCGGTGCCGATCGAGGGCAGTGAATCGCTGCTGGAAGCGGACGTGGTGATCATCGCGTTCGGTTTCTCGCCGACGCTGCCGGCGTGGCTGTCCGAGCACGGCGTGGAAGGCCAGTCCAACGGCCGCATCGTCGCCGGTGGCAAGGACCGCCTGCCGTACCAGACCTCGCACCCGCGCCTGTTCGCCGGTGGCGATGCCGTGCGCGGCGCGGACCTGGTGGTGACCGCCGTGGCCGAAGGCCGCGACGCCGCCGCCAGCATCGTGCGCCTACTGGCGCACTGATCCGGCCACGGCTGTGGCTTGTACGGCCTGTGGTGCCGACGCCGAAGGGGCGTCGCACGCAGGCAGGTACAGGTCCAGGCTGACGGTGGTGCCCTCGTCGGGGACGCTGTGCAGCTGCAGCTCGCCGCCCAGCGCGGCGGCCAGCTCGCGGCAGATGGCCAGGCCCAGGCCACTGCCACCGAAACGGCGGGTGGTCGAGGCCTCGGCCTGCGTATAAGGCGCGAACACCGCCCGCTGCCGCTCCGGACTGATACCCACCCCGGTGTCAGCCACCTGCAGCCGCAGATGCTGGCCGGCAGCCGCCTGGCGCAGCACCTGCAGGCGCAGCTCGACCCCGCCGTGCGCGGTGAACTTGAGCGCGTTGCCCGCCAGGTTGAACAGGATCTGCCGCAGGCGCAGGCCGTCGACCAGTGAGCCGGCCTGCAGCGCCGGGTCCAGCACGCAGTGCAGGTGCAGGCCCTTGCTCGCAGCCAACGGCGCCAGCAGGCGCTGCACGCCCCGCAGCAGCGCGGCCAGATCGGTCGGCACCGCCTGGGAGGGGGCGGCGCCCTCGCGCTGCCGCTCGCTGTCCAGCACCTCGTCCAGGATCTGCCGCAGCATGGCGGCCGCCTCGTCGAGGGTGGCCAGCAGCTGCCGCTGGCGCGGGTCCAGCGACGTCTCTGCCAGGTCGTCGAGCATGCTCATCAGCGTGTTCATCGGCGCACCGATCTCCTGGCTCATGCTGGCCAGGAAGTGGGCCTTGGCCACCACCGCCTGCTCTGCTTCGCGCCGTGCGTCGTTCAAGGTGGCCGCACGCATCTGCGCCTCGGTCACGTCCATCCAGTAGCCTGTCCATTCGACGCTGCTGCCATCGCCGTCGCTGCTGGCCACCGGCCGCCCGTGGGAACGCACCCAGCGCCAGCCCATCCGCCCGCGGGCGCGGAAGGTGACGTCGATCGGCCCGCGCACCAGCGCCGCCGCATCGACATGGGCCATCACCGGACCGCGGTCCTCCGGGTGCACGGCCGCCAGCAGCCGCCAGTGCTCGACGCGCGCGGTATCCACGCTCAGGCCGAACAGCGCCTGCACGTCGCCAGTCAGGTAGAGCACGCTGTACTCGCCCGAGGCGCTGCGCCGGGTCCGATAGACCACTGCCGGCAGCCCCGCGCTGACCTCCTGCAGGCGCTGCTGCAGGGCGCGGCGGCGCTGCGCTTCGCGGTGCAGCCGCCAGTAGCCGAAGGCATGCACCAGGCCCAGCCCGAGCAGGGCCAGCAAGGCGGCGGCAAGGCCGCGCAGCCACGTCGGCATCGGTACGTCCGCCGGCCTCAATGCAGATTTGCCCGCTGTGGCCAAGGCGATGTCGCGCACGCTGGACAGCGGTACCCGCTGAGGGTCGAACACGGCCAGCCAGTGCCGGCAGGCCGGCGTCGTGGCCAGTACCAGGGCATCGTCGAAGCCGGCTGGCGCGGCGACCTGCAGCGCGTTGTCGTTGCCCTCCCGCAGCAGGCGCTCGACGTCGACCAGGTTGGCCACCACCGCATCCACCTGCGAGGCCACCAGCAGGCGCAAAGCGGTGTCCACCGCCATCGGTGGCAGCAGCAGCGCGCCGGGCGCCTGCCGCTGCAGCAGGGGCGACAGCTGTGCCGGATCAGGCGTGGCCACGGTCTGCCCGCGCAGCCCGCCCAGGTCGAGGATGGGCGGGGCATCGCGGCGGCGTACGATCACCTGCGGTATCTCGAGGTAGGTGGCGCTGGCCGGCCATCCCGAAGGCAGCTGCCCACGCGACCAGCCCAGCACGGCCTGCGTGCCGGGCGGCAGCCGGCCTTCGTCCAGCAGGTCGGCGGCCACCGGCTGCACCCGCAGCGTCGGCTCTGCAGTGCGCAGCGCGGCCAGCATCGCAGCGATGCCCCCGTGCACCGGCCCGGCCTGGCCGGCGGGCACCGACGACGGCGCCGAAGCATGCACCAGCCGCAGCGGCCCGCTGCAGTCATCGGCGCGCACCGGCAGCGCGGCCAGCAGGGCCAGCAGCACGCCGCCACATCGCCAGCAGCGGCGCGCAGCGGCGACATCAGGACAAGCAGCGACACTCACGATTACTCCTCAGGCCGCAGGCCGGACACGCGGCTGCACGAAGCAGCGGCCACCTGTCACGCTAGCGACGCGCCCCGCAGCGACAATGAGGAAAATTGCAAATCGCTCAAGTGATACTGATAGCGACATACACTGCCGCTTCCACCACTGAGGACGCCCGCGATGCGCATCGGCCTGGCCGCCAACCGCCTGCACCACCATGACGCGCGTGCCGCGCTGTTCCGCTGGCTGCGTGCCAGTGAGCCGGGCCTGCGCGAGCTGGGCGTGTCCCTGCATGCAGTCGGGCGTACCCACGACGCGATCGAACGCAACGGCTTCCTGTCCGGCTATGCGGGCCTGCATCGCTATCCCTACGGCCGCCAGGGCGGCCTGATGAAGCTGGTGGCCGAAGTGGTCGGCATGGGACCGGAGCGCACCCTCGACGGCGCGATCTACCTGATCGATCCGGTCGACCCGTCGTCGGTGTTCCCCGAAGCGACCGCGCTCAAGCGGCAGTGCGTGATCCATGGCAAGCCGTTCATTTCGACCGTGGCCACCGCGCGCGACTGGATCGAGATCGAACGCGTCCACGCCGGGTTGGCCGCCGATGCCGGTGCTGATGACCTGCACGCGTTCGAAGGACAGACCCTGGCGCTGATCGCCCACGATGCGATGAAGCCGGCGATGCTGGCCTTCGCCGACGAGCATTTCGACGTGCTGGCCCGCTTCGGCGAGCGCGTGGCCACCGGCACCACCGGCCAGCGCCTCAACGAGCTGGCGTGGAGCCGCGGCTGGCCCACCGATACGCCGTGGGTGACGCGCTACCAGAGCGGTCCGATGGGCGGCGATGCGCAGATTGCCGACCGGGTGTTGGAGGGTCGTTGCCAGCGCGCGATCTTCTTCGAGGATCCGCATGTGGCGCGCCAGCATGAGGCCGATATCCAGCTGCTGGAGCGGGCGGTGACGACGGTGACCGACGAGGCGGTGTGCATTACCGCACCGCGGGTGGCGGCACGCTGGGCGGCGGCGGCGGCGCTGCGCGCAGCCCGGTAGAGCCGAGCCCATGCTCGGCTGCTTCTCGTCGGGCGGACTGGAAACCCCGCGCTGCGCGCGTAAGCCG
>JAFAFD010000071.1 GCA_023423675.1 Pseudomonadota bacterium
CGCAGGTATTCCGGCAGCACGTGCTCGGGGAAGTCGGGCTGCTTCTGGTCCAGGTTGACCGCGGTGATGCTGAAGTTGACCGGTGCCTTCTTCTGCAGCTGCAGCAGCACGTCCAGCATGGTGTAGCTGTCCTTGCCGCCGGACAGGCAGACCATGACCTTGTCGCCGTCCTCGATCATGCCGAAGTCGGCGATCGCCTTGCCGACGTGGTGGCGCAGGCGCTTGGCCAGCTTGTCGGTCTCGCGCTTGCGCTTGAGGGCGACAGGCTGCGGTTCCGCAAGCGGGAGGCTGGCGAGGGGGAGGTCGATGGCGTGCATGAGCCGCGTAGTTTACCTGTCGTCGCCGATGCTGCCGTCGTCGCGCTATGCTCGGGCCATGAGCCATCCCCTGGATCCGGTCGAACATTCCCGGCTGTCGCGGCGGGTGGTGGTGCTGCGCGAGGAACATCGCGACCTGGACACCGTGATCGGCCGGCTGCAGGCGGACCTGCAGGCCGACGAGCTGGTGCTGAAGCGGCTGAAGAAGCGCAAGTTGCAGCTGAAGGACCAGATCGCCTGGATCGAGAACGCGCTGATTCCGGATGAGCCTGCCTAGCGCGGCTAACGCCGGACTCCCTCCATGGTTCAGTGCGGCCGCCGCCAGCCGCCCGGCACGCCGTCCTTCGACAACACCCATTGCCACAGCTGCAGCTCGCGGGCGCGGAACGCGCCGGCGCAGGACAGCAGGTAGTAGCGCCACTTGCGCCGGAAGGTCTCGCCCAGGCGCTCGGCGAAGCGCGGCCAGGCGGCCTCGAAATTGGCATGCCAGGCCATCAGGGTGGGGTCGTAGTCGGCACCGAAGTTGTGCACGTCCTCGGCCACGAACAGCCCGTCCAGCGCATCGCCGATCTGCCCGATCGACGGCAGGTCGCCGTTGGGGAAGATGTGGCGGTCGATCCAGCGGTCCGGCACCGACTTGCGCCGGTTCTTGCCGATGGTGTGCAGCAGGACCAGGCCGTCGTCCTTCAGGCAGCGATGCGCGGCTTCCATGAACTGGCGATGGTTGCGCCGGCCGACGTGCTCGAACATGCCGATGCTGACGATGCGGTCCACCGCGCCGCCGATGCCCTGGGCATCGAGTGCGCGGTAGTCCTGCAGGTGGAACTCCAGCGGCAGGCCGGCGTACCGGTGCTGGGCGTAGTCGGCCTGCTCGCGCGAAACGGTCACGCCGATACAGCGCACCCCGTGCTGTTGCGCGGCGTAGCCCATGAAGCCGCCCCAGCCGCAGCCGATGTCCAGCACACGCATGCCGGGTTGCAGGCCCAGCTTGCGGCAGGCCAGCGCCAGCTTGGCCTCCTGCGCCTGCGCCAGGTCGCTGGCGCCGTCCTGCCACCAGGCGCAGGAATAGACCATGCGTGGGTCCAGCATCGCCGCGTAGAACGCGTTGCCGAGGTCGTAATGGGCGGTGCCGACCTGCCAGGCGCGGCGGCGGTTCTGGCGGTTGAACAGCCGCGCCTGCAGCGCGCGCCAGGCCAGCTGGGCCGGTTCCACCTCGCGGTCCAGGTGCGCGCGCAGCAGGCGGGCGAAGAACATGTCCAGCCGGTCGCAGTCCCAGGCGCCGGCCATGTAGGCCTCGCCCAGGCCCAGGTTGCCCTGCGCCAGCGCGCGGTCCAGCGCGGCGGGGTCATGCAGCTGCATGTCCCAGGGGCGGTCACCTCCGATGCAGATGTCGGCGCGACCCAGCAGGCCGGCGACCCATTGGCGCGGGGCGGTATCCAGCGGCGGCGTGTCGGCGCGGGCGGAGGTCGCCATGGCGGCAGGTCCTCGCGGTGGCTCGCCGCCAGCATCCCCCTGACGGTGTTAACCGAGGGTTGCCTGCCGTGCCTCGAGGCCAGCAGTCGCATCACGCCGTGTAAACATCATCGGCAAGGCGCTCCGGCACGATAGCGGCTGGACGCGAGCATGGATCAGGGATGACGACGGCGACTCGGACACGCGCGCGCAGGGTTGCGCCACTCCCGCATCGCGATGACGCGGGCTGACATGGCGTCGGCACCGGAGGCACCGCGCGAACAGCCGCGGCTCACCGACCGCCAGCAATGGCTGGCCATCCTGCGCACCCGCTGGGGCCGCGCCGCTGCGGTGCTGGCCTTGGTGGTCGCGGTGGTGGTGGTGGCCGGTGGCGGCCTGCGCCGTGCGACCAGCCTGCCGGGCGTGGAATACCCCGTGGCCAAGGCTGGCCAGCGCATCACCACCGGCGCCTTCGCCATCACCCCGCAGCGCGCCTGGCTGGCCGAGACCGTGCCCGGTGGCTATCCGAAGGCGGGCAAGCGCTACCTGGTGCTGCGTGTCACCGCCGAGAACCTGACCCAGGAAGGCTTCGCCGCCTCCAGCCTGCTGGTGCAGGACGTGGTCTGGCTACCGGATGGGCGCGCCAACGAGCGCAAGGGCGAGCCGCTGCATCGCGCCGATGACCACAGCCTGGCGGTTGAGCTGCAGCCCGGCTTACCGGTGCTGCTGGACATGGTCTGGGAGCTGGAGGCCGGCACGCCAGTGCAACAGCCGATGCGCTGGGGCGTGTACGCACGCGACTACGTGGAGCGTGCCTACCTGCAGGGCGATTCCGGCTGGCGCCAGGGCCAACCGCATTCGAAGATCGAACTGCAGCCGGGGCCGCCGCCGGCGGAGGCGGGATGAGCACGCCGATGAAGATGTCACCCTCGTTGCGGCCGTTGCCGATCCATTGGGGCCTGCTGGTCGCCAGCGTGCTGGTGCTGGCGGCGATCTACTGGCTGCGTACCCACGAACCCAGTTTCGAGGACAAGCTGGCGCCGATGGTGGTCAGCGGCGGCCTCGATGAGCGGGTGCAGGCGCGCAACTTCGCGGTGCGGGTGAAGAAGCTGAAGCTGGCGCGTGCCTACCTGGTCCCGGCCAAGGGCTACGGCGATCCGCCGGTGCAGGCACGCCCGGACGGTGTGTGGCTGTCGGTGCTGGGCGAGGTCACGCCGCTGCAGGAACCCGGCTTCGTCAGTGCCTGGCTGCGCGCCGCCGACGGCCGCACCTTCGTGGCCTCCAGCGGTGACCGGCCGCGCGTGCGCAGCCTCAACCTGGCCACCGTGCAACTGGCGACCGGGCTGGCGGCCGGTGGCGCGTACTTCTTCGACATCCCCGAAGACGCCCTGCCGGGCGCGCGCCTGCAGTTCTTCTGGGGCCTGTCCAATCCCGGCGACATGGACCACCTGATCGAGATCGATCCGGGGCTGGATGCCGCCGCGGTCCGCCGGCTGCGTGACGAAGCCGTGCCCGAGCTCAATCTGGTGCCCTGAGGACGCTGCATGGACGAGACCACGACATCGATGGCGCAAGCGTCCGGCAGCGGAGACTGGTGGCGGCGCAACCGCCTGTGGCTGGTCGGTGCGGTGGTGCTGGGCGCGCTGGCGTTCTGGCTGCCGTATCGCGATGCGGTGCGCGAGTTCCGCGACAAGCGTGAGCCCAGCCATCCGCAGGACGTGGCCGCAGGGACCTGGCAGGCGTACGAGGGCGCGCGCTGGCGGCTGGTCGGGGTGCGTCGGCAGGACGGCCTGGCCGAGACCTTCGCCGGCTATCCGCACGATGCGTCCTCGCTGGTGGTGGTGGCCTACGAGGTCATCCCGGACCCGGGTACCAGTGGCGACACGCTGGACCGCTGCCGTGGCCGCCTGAGCGACGCCAGCGGCCGAGTCTGGCAGGCCGATGGGATGCCGCGCGCCAGCCTGTCCGGTCCGCTGCGCAAGCTGGGTACGTCCTGCGGGTCGCGCGCGGCGGGCGGGCTGGACCGGGAACAGGCGCAGCCGGGGCAGGCGTTCCGCTTCTACCACCTGTACCAGGTGCCCAGCAGCGTGCAGACCGAATCCCTGCGTGGCGAGATCACTTTCCCGCCGATGACCACCACGCCACCCGGCCGCTATCTGCGCTTCGCCCTGGACCGGGCCGGCGCGGGCGACTGACTAGGCGGCATCTCCCGGCAATGCCTGCGGCAGCCGCGCCACCGCGCGGTCGAAGGTGGCCGCCAGCAGGACGATGCGCAGCAACTCGGTGAGCAGCGCCGGCCGTAGCGACAGCGGCCCGTTGACCAGCACCAGCAGCGGCTGGGCGATGACCTGCCATTCCTGCCATTCGCGCGCGCCCATGGCGCGGGTGGCCCAGCGCCAGGCCCACGCGTCCACCGCCGCCAGCAACTGCCAGCCCAGGCACAGGGTCAGCAATGCCGGCAGGCCGGCCCGCAGCACCAACCGCAGGCTGTTGACCACAGGCACGCCCTTGCTGGTCCAGCCCTTGCTGGCCTTGGCTGCCATCTTGCGCCAGGCCACGTGCATGCCCTGGAAGCGGCTGGCCAGCGTGTCCGCCTGCGCATCGGCATCGCCCATCCGATGCCGCCGGCGCAGGTCCAGGCCATAGATGATCGCGGTGATCGCCAGCCACACCAGCGGCAGCACCATTGCCCCGGCCAGCGTGCTGACCACGTTCAAGCCTGGCGTCACAACCTGCTTCAGCGGTGCCAGCGAGACCACGCCGACGAACGGGTTCTGCCACCAGTCGGCCACCGCCACGTAGACCGCGCGGGAGTGCCACCACTCGCGGTACTGGCCCATCCATCCGGCGATCGCGGTCACCCCCACGAACACCCAGTAGGCCTCGCACAGGGTGGCCACCACCGCCCAGCTGCCGCGGCCAGTGGCGGCGGCGCGTTTCTTGGCGAACGCACGCACCGCCCAGGCGATCGCCAGCGCGATCCAGATGCCCTTCACCTTGAGGATCGCGGTCAGGCTTTCGCGGTTCTCGAACGACACCCCGGTCAGGTAGCTGAGGATGAAGTCGCGCTTGACCGCATCCAGCAGGCCCCAGCTGGCGTAGTAGGCGAAGAACGGCAGCAACGCCACCGCCAGCGCGTTCAACCAGGGATGCTGCGAATAGGTGTCGGGCGTGTGCCGGCCACCGACCTGGGTGGGCAGCGACGGCCGCAGCACCAGGAACATCGCGATCACCCCGGTCAGCTGGGTGACGATCAGTCCGGCGACTGCGGCATAGGCCAGCAGTAGCGAGGTTTCCGCCAGCACCAGCGACGCGTCCTGCAGCAGGTCGTAGGCCACGCGCTGGGCGAAGAACAGGCACAGCAGGGCCGGCCAGTGGCGCAGCAGCAGGCGTCCTGCCAAGCGCGGCACGTCCCACCATGCCGCCAGGTCCGCCGCTTCCGTGCGGGGCGCGCCCGCCGCCGTTGCTGGCATCTCACGTCCTTGTGTGCGGATCCTGGCGCAAGCGTACCGCCCGCATCGCCAGCTCGCGTAAGCGCGCCGTGATGACGCGCCCTGTGGTGGAACGGCGTGGGCTTGTGTGCCGGCTCAGCCGCCGGCGTTACGGTCGTCGCTGTCGTTCGCGGATGCGCTGGGCGGCGCGGGCGTGTCCTGTGTGTCTGCAGCCGCGCTTGGCGCCGGTGCCGCAGCCGGCAACGCCGGTTGCTCGCCGGTGGTGCGGGTGGTATCCGGGCTGATCTTCTCGATGGTGTGGCGCAGTTCGCGCCCCAGCACCACGCGCGCGTCCTTGGCCCAGGCCTTCAGGCGGTCGTCGAACACCAGCTTGCCGGCCTCGTCCGGCCACACCAGCTTCATCTCGCGCAGCTTCTGGATGAAGCCGCGGAACAGGCCCTTGTCGAAGAACTCCGGCGCCGCCGGTGCGTACAGCAGCGACAGCCGTTGCGCGGCCTGCTGGCACAGGGTTTCCAGTTCCGCCGAGCCCAGCGTGCCGGAGCCGTTCTTCACCAGCACCGAGATTGCGATGTAGTAGCGCTCGAACGCCTGCTGCAGGGTGTGCCCCAGCGCGCGCAGGCGAAACACCTCGTCGGTCTGGCCGGCATTGCGCTGGAGGATGCCACCCTCGTCCTCGCTGACCTGCTGCAGCAGGCCTTCGCGGATGAATACCTCGATGGTGCGGTCGATGCGTTCGGCGAAGCCGTCCTCGCTCCACGGCAGGAACAGTTCGCCCTGCAGGAACGGATACAGGGTGCGGCCCAGCCGCTGCAGCTGCGCGCGGCTCATGCGGCGGTTGTTCTGGAAGCACACCGCGATCCACGCCGAGGCGGTGAACAGGTGCAGCACGTTGTTGCGGAAGTAGCTGATCACCACCGCGGTGTCGTCGTCCACGCTGAGCACGTCGCCCAGCGGATGGCGGGTGCGGGTGATCAGGCCGATCTCCTCGCCGTGCGCCACGATCTCGCCCGGCGAATGCGGGGTCACGGTGACGTGCTCGGAGTAGGGCACCTCCGCCAGCAGGGTCTTGCTGAGGGTGATCTGCGCCAGCAGGTCGGCTTCGCCCATCGCGTGCTTGGGCGTGGACAGCAGCGCCAGCGCCAGCAGGTTGACCGGGTTCACGTCGGCGGCGCGGTTGACGTTGATCTGGATGCGGTTGGCCAGGTGGTCCACGGTGTCGGCGAACCAGGCCGGCTTTTCTTCCTCCGGCACCGCCTCGCCATTCCAGTCCGGCGCCTGTTCGGCCAGCACATCGTTGAGGCGGATGCGCTCGCCGAAGTTCACCACCACCTGGCCGTAGTTACTGCGCAGCACCTTGGGGATGCCGGTCAGCAGCTGCCAGATCGATTCCTTTTCCTTCGGCTTGCCGGACAGTTCGTCCAGGTAGCTGGTGCCTTCCATCAGCTTCTCGTAGCCGATGTAGACCGGCTGGAACAGCACCGGTCGCGACGGTGCGCGCAGGTAGGCGCGCAGGGTCATCGCCAACGAGCCGCCCTTGGGCTGCAGCAGGCGGCCGGTACGCGAGCGCCCGCCTTCGATGAAGTACTCGATCGAATACCCACCGGCGACCAGCTGCGCCATGTATTCGCGGAATACCGCCGAGTACAGCGCATTGCCCTTGAAGCTGCGGCGGGCGAAGAACGCGCCGCCCTTGCGCAGGATGGTGCCGACCACCGGCAGGTTCAGGTTGATGCCGGCGAAGATGTGCGGCGGCACGATGCCGTGGCTGTACAGCAGGTAGCTCAGCAGCAGGTAGTCCATGTGGCTGCGGTGCGAGGGCACGTACACCACTTCATGGCCGGGCGCGTCCTGCTTGAACTGGTCGAGGTGGTGGACCAGCACGCCGCGGTAGATCCGGTTCCAGACGAAGGTCAGCAGGAAGCTGGCCGAACGCACCACGGTGTTGGAGTAGTCCGCGGCGATTTCCCAGAAGTAGCCATTGGCCTTCTTCCAGGCGTCTTCCGGCTTGCTGTTGTCGCGCCGGGCCTGGTCGGCGATGGCGTCCTTCACGCTGGGCGAGGACAGCACCTTGTCCGCCAGCATGCGGCGGGTGGATAGGTCGGGGCCGATCACCACTTCGCGCAGGCGGCGGAAATGGGTGCGCAGCACGCGGCTGAGCTTGCGCACCGTGCGTTCCGGCGGCAGGTCCTCGGCCAGGATGTCGCGCAGCGATACCGGGGGGGCGAACTGGACCAGGGTGTCGCGGCCGTTCAGCAGCAGCGCCAGCAGGCGGCGGAAGCGGCCCACCAGCGCCCAGTTTTCCGAGAACAGCACGCTGAACCAGCCGCTGCTCCGGTTCGGCGCCTGGCCGACGAAGATCGACACCGGCACCAGCTGCACATCCAGGGTCGGGTCGTTGCGGTGCGCATCCAGCAGGCGCGCTAGCGAACCGGAATGGGTCTTGTGCTCCGGGCCCGGCACCAGCCCCAGCGCGTTCAGGGCATTGCCGTGCCGGCGCGACAGCGCCACGTAGGCACGCTTGCGGCCCAGCGGATCGCCCGGGATCGGCTGCAACGGCGAGGGCAGGCCGGCTTCGCGGCAGGCGCGCTCCAGGATCAGCGCGTTGGACAGGCCGTAGTCTTCCAGCACGTAGCAGAGCAGGCGGCCATCGTCATAGGCCTGTGGCTGCTCCGGCGCGATGTCCAGCTTCAGCCAGGGGTCGATCAGCCGGCCCATCAGGCGTGCCCACAGCGGCGGCTTGCCGCCGGCCGGGCGTATCGACGACGGCAGTGCAGCGGTCTCGGCGGTTTCTGTGGTGTCTGCGCTGCCCGCAGGCTGGGGGTGTTCTTCCGGCTCAGGGGCGTCCGCCACCTCGCCGCTGTTGCCGGGCAGGAATGCCGGCACCGGCAGTGGCGGGGTGTCGCCGTCCGTGGCTGCCGCGCCGGTGGCGGTGGCGTCGGTGGCGGGAGCCTCGTCGAACAGGCTGGTCTGGGTCGGTTGGGTGCGGCGGTTCTGCATCGCGCCCATTATGGCGGAGCCGCTGTCGAGGCGCCCGTTGCGGCCGGTTTGGCGGGTTCTGGCGACTGGGCCGGCGCAGGCGGTGGCGCCGGCAGGCTGGCCTCGGCGCGGGCCACGTAGTTGGCCAGGTACCAATGGCCGTCGATGCGGACCACCGGGATCACCGTGTCGATGTCGCGGCCGGCCAAGCTGTAGCGTAGGCGCAGGCGCGCGCTGTCGCCTGTCTGCTGCATCAGGCTGGCCTGCGCACTGCGCATCGCCGCGTCCAGGTCCAGCCCGTACTGGCGCTTGAGCTGGTCCAGCAGGGTGGCGAAGAACGGCGACAGCCGGTTCAGGCTCTGGCGCATGCCCAGGCTGGCGTAGGCCTCGGCGCCGGCGCTGCCGTCGATGCCGGTGCGGCGGGCGGCGGCGGCCAGCGCGCTGAAGAAGGGCTTGGCCCGGGCCGGGTCGGACAACGGCGCCTGCAGGCCCCAGGCGCTGGCGGCGGCGATGGCCTGGCTGATGTGCTCGCGCTCTTCCGCGCTGTATTCGGTGGCGGTGGCCACGTACTCGCCGCCGAACAGCGCCAGGGTGCGGATGGCCTGGTCGATGTCGCGGTCGGCGCCGGCGAACTGGCGCTTGAAGGTGGCCATCAGGGCGGCATCGGCATTCGGCGCCTGCAGCGCCGCCAGCATCTTCGGGATGCGTGCATCCAGCGGCAGTTCGTCCAGCGGCCACTGGCTGTCACCGTTGGTCCAGCCCTGTTCCAGGCGGGCGAACAGCGCCGGCGGCACCGCCAGTTTGGCGAAGCCCAGACCGTCGTGGGCCAGCAGGCGGTCGCGCAGGACATGGATGGCATCCGCCGGGCGGGTGGCGGCAGTCGGTGCGGCGGCGCGGGTGCTGGGCGCGTTGCCCGCCGGCGCGGACGGCTGCGGCTGGCAGGCCGCAAGTGCGGCGACCATCAGGGCAGGCATGGCGAGGCGGCGCGGCAGGCGGCGGAAGGTGTCGCGCATCGGCGCTCCCCGGGCGGTGTGATCCGCAGTGTCGGCGTCGTCGGGCGTGTCCTGCAAGCCGCGCGGCGGCGGCTCGGGACAAAAGAAAAAGGGGCCGAAGCCCCTTCAATTCCGGCCGAAGCCGGTGGACAGCAGTTGTGGCATGGCTCCGGCCGAGGCCGGATGAGTGCAGGCTAACCGCGTCGGAAACTTAATGCAATAGATTATCTATATGGCAGCAAGTGATTGATTTCAATTAGTAATCGCAACTGCCGGCTTCCATCGCCTGCAGCCGTTGCGGGTAGGTCTTGGCCAGCAGCTGGCGCCAGGCCTGCCAACCGGCGCGGCCATCGGCGGCATCGGCGGCGTCCACCGACTTGTCGACGCGGGTGTAGTGCAGGCCCAGGTAGTCGATGCCGGCAGCGCGCAGGGCGTTCTGCATGTTGCTGATGTTCTTCTCGCCGTCGTCCACCAGCACCACGCGGTCGTAGCGCAGGTCCAGCCGGCGTAGCAGGTCCAGCAGGACCAGGCCCTTGTCCTGGCCGGTGGTCATGAACACGCCCTGGTCGTAGACCACGCGCGACATCCGCGCGTCGGGCGCCTTGCGGAAGTCCCAGCTCAGGCCGGCGTCGGCCTGGCCCAGCGGCTTCGGCAGCGCGTAGCCGGCATCCTGCAGGGTGCGCAGGGTGCCGCCGCGGTACAGCGGGTTGCGCGAGGTCAGCAGCAGGCGGTCCACCTGCAGGGCATTCACCAGCGCCGGGCCGTCGGCCTGGGTGGCCTGCTGGCTGCCGGCCTCGTAGTTCAGCGAGATCACGTCGAACAGGCAGGGCACCTTGCCGGGATCGTCGGCCTTGAGGCCCTGCTGCCACTCGTACCAGCTGTCGCTGCCGAAGAAGCCGACCGAGGTCAGCAGGGTGTCGTCGATGTCGAGCACCAGCAGGGTGCGCTTGGGCGATTCCGCCAGCGCCGCCGCGATCACGCCCAGGTTATCGGTGCTGCGTACCTCGGATGCGGCCGGGGCGTCGTTGCGCACGGGCGTGGCGCTGCAGGCGGTGAGCAGGGCGATCAGCAACAGCGAGGGCAGGCGCATCGGCGGACTCCGGGAAAGCAGGGTGCAGTGTACGGCGCTGCCGGTGCCGCTCAGTCGGCCAGCAGCGCGCGGATGTTGGCGAAGGCGGCACTGCGGCGCTCGGCCTTGTGCGCGGCATCGGCCACCGGATCGGCGCCGTCGCGCTGCAGTTCCTCGGCCGGCAGTTCGTCGATGAAGCGGCTGGGCTGCAGCTTGAGCTTGTCGCCCCAGCGCTGCGCTTCCTTGGCATGCGACAGCCACAGCCGTTCCTTGGCGCGGGTGATGCCGACGTAGAACAGCCGGCGTTCCTCGTCGATGCGGCCTTCCTCGATGCTGGCGTCGTGCGGCAGGTTGCCGTCTTCCACGCCAACGATGAACACGAAGCGGAACTCCAACCCCTTCGCCGCGTGCATCGACATCATCCGCACCTGGTTACCGGCATCACCCTTGTCGGCGTGCGAGAGCAGCGCCAGCGCCGCGGCGAGTTCGCCCGGGCCGCTGGTCTTCGGCCCGTCGAACCAGTCGGCCAGTTCGTCCAGGTTGCGCCGGCGCGCCTGGAACTGCGCCTCGTCCTTGCAGGTGGCACGCAGCGCGGCCAGCAGGCCGGACTTCTCGTTGAGCTTGCGGACGAGTTCCGCCGGCGGCAGGGTGCGGGCGTCGATGCGCAGGCCGCGAAGGATGTCCGAGAAGCCCTGCAAGGCATTGGCGGCGCGTGCCGGCAGCTGCTTGGCCAGGCTGATCGAATCCGCCGCCCGCGACAGCGGCATGTGCGCATTGGCGGCGAGGGCGCCGAGCTTCTCCAGCGTGGTTGCGCCGACGCCGCGGTTGGGCGAGGCGACCGCGCGCAGGAACGCGGCATCGTCATCCGGATTGGCCAGCAAGCGCAGCCAGGCCAGCGCGTCCTTGACCTCGCCGCGGTCCAGGAAAGCGGTGCCGCCACTCAGGTGGTAGGGGATGCGCAGCAGCTGCAGCGCCTTTTCCAGCACCCGGCTCTGGTGGTTGCCGCGGAACAGGATGCAGAACTCGTTCCACGGCGGCGGATTGTCCGGGGTGGTGAACTTCTGCGCGGTGAACTGGATCTCGGCCGCCACCTTGTCGGCTTCGTGGGCGGCGTCCTTGCATTCCCACACGCGGATGCGTTCGCCGTCGGCGGCATCGCTCCACAGGGTCTTGGGATGTTCGTGCGGGTTGTTGGCGATCAGCGCATTCGCCGCGCGCAGCACCCGGTTGGAACAGCGGTAGTTCTGCTCCAGCTTGACGATCTTGAGTGCCGGGTAGTCGCTGCCCAGCTGCAGCAGGTTGTCCGGGTTGGCACCGCGCCAGGCGTAGATGCTCTGGTCGTCGTCGCCCACGCAGGTGAACTGGCCGGCCTCGCCCGCGATCGCCTTGAGCAGGCGGTACTGGGCGTCGTTGGTGTCCTGGCATTCGTCCACCAACAGGTAGCCGATGCGTTCGCGCCAGCCGGCGCGGGCGTCGTCGTCGGTTTCCAGCAACTGCACCGGCAGCCGGATCAGGTCGTCGAAGTCGACCGCGTTGAACGACGACAGCCGCTGCTGGTAGCGCGCATACAGGGCGGCGGCTTCGCGCTCGCGGGTGCTGCGCGCGGCCTCGGCGGCCTGCTCCGGCGACAGCCCGGCGTTCTTGGCGCGGGAGATCAGTTGCTTGGCCGCATCGATCACGTCCGGCTTGCTGCCGGGCGGCAGCAGGTCCTTGATCTGGCGCGCGGAATCGTCGGCATCGAAGATCGAGAACCCGCGTCGCAGGCCCAGCTTGGCGTGGTCGATCTGGACGATGCGCAGGCCCAGTGCGTGGAAGGTGGAGACGGTCAGTTCCTGCGCGGCATCGCCGCGGATGCGCTTGGCCACGCGCTCGCGCATCTCGCGCGCCGACTTGTTGGTGAAGGTGATCGCGGCGATGCGCTTGGCCGGATAGCGGCCGGTCTGGATCAGGTGCGCGATCTTCTCCACGATCACCCGGGTCTTGCCGCTGCCGGCGCCGGCCAGCACCAGCAGCGGGCCTTCGGTGTGCAGGACGGCGGCGCGTTGTGGCGGGTTGAGGCCGTGGAGGGGATCGCGATGCATTGCACCGCATTGTCGAAGCCCGTGGCGGTCTCCGCCAGCCTTGTGCCCCGCTAGAATCCGTGCATGGCGAAGCTCTACTTCTACTACTCCGCGATGAATGCGGGGAAGACCACCACCCTGCTGCAGTCCGCGCACAACTACCGCGAGCGCGGCATGCGGGTGGCCATCCTCACCCCCAAGCTGGATGTCCGCGCCGGCAGCGGCACCGTGGCCTCACGGATCGGCCTGCAGGCGGAGGGCATCGCCTTCGCCCGCGAGGACGACCTGCAGCGGATCGTGGAAGCCGACATCGCCGCGCACGGCCCCCTGCATTGCGTGCTGGTGGACGAGGCGCAGTTCCTGACCAAGCCGCAGGTGTGGCAGTTGAGCGAGGTGGTGGATGCGCTGCGCATCCCGGTGCTCTGCTACGGCCTGCGCACCGATTTCCGCGGCGAGCTGTTCGAGGGCAGCCAATACCTGCTGGCCTGGGCGGACGAGCTGAGCGAGATCAAGACCATCTGCCACAGCGGCAAGAAGGCGACGATGACCGTGCGCGTGGACGAGGCCGGGCGCGCGGTGCAGGACGGCCCGCAGGTCGAGATCGGCGGCAACGAGCGCTACGTCTCGGTCAGCCGCGCGGAGTTCAAGAAGGTGATGGCCGGCGAGGGCAGCATCGAGCCGCTGCAGGCGCCGCTGCCGTTGTGACCCGGGCGCTGCCGCTCAGCGG
>JAFAFD010000084.1 GCA_023423675.1 Pseudomonadota bacterium
GGGGTGTCTGCGGCATGGATGCCGCGGACAAGCCTCCATGGACGGATTCACGGCGTCCCCCGCGAACCCACCCCGCCCGGCCAGGCGCGGCTTTTGCATTGAGCGACCCACCGCCCCGCCACGAGGGGCTCAGCCGTTGGCTTTCGCCTTCGCCTCGCGGGCGGCCTGCTGCTCGACCAGGGTCAATGCGACGTTGTCCCGCAGATACGCCGGTTCGACTTTCTCCGCCGCCACGCCTTCGCCACGCGCGAACGCCGGCACCGCCAGGGCCAGCACGTCCGACGCGCGCGGCAATGCCGTTGCATCGAAACCACGCAGGCCCGCACCCAGCTGCGTCACCAGCGCACCGTCGGCCGCGCCGAAACCGGTGCCGATGCCATAGGCCTGCAGCCCGTCCGGCAACGCCACCGCCGCCGGTGCGCACACCCGCTCGGCATCGCGGGCCACCGGCAGGCCATCCACGCGCTCGAAGCGCGCCACGTACAACTCACCCATCCGCGCATCGATCGCCGACAGGATCTGGGTTTCCTCGGCCGGCGCGCGCAGCGCCAGCACCTGCAGCGTCGACACCGGCAGCAGCGGCCGGTCCAGCGCCAGGGCGATGCCCTGCGCGATCGCGATCGCCAGGCGCACGCCGGTGAACGCACCCGGCCCGCGGCTGAGGGCGATGCCATCGAGCTGGCGGCGGCTGATGCCGGCTTCGGCCAGCAGTGCCTCGGCCCACGGCAGGCTCAGTTCGGCATGGCGGCGCGGGGCGATCTCGAAGCGCTCCAGTACCTGCCCATCGACATGCAGGGCAACGGAACAGGCTTCGGTGGCGGTTTCAAAGGCGAGCAGTTTCATCGGAGGGAATCAGAACAGGGGGAACGTGGCGCCGGGGGCCGGCTGGGGACCCGGCGCGGGGGCCGGGACGGTCGAGGCGGCGGCGTCGTCGGCAACGGGGGGCCATTGTGGCGCAAAGAAGGCCTGCACATCGGCCAGCGCGCGGGTGCGGCGGAACGGCGGCAGCGAATCGAGGAATACCCGGCCATAGCCACGGTTGAGCAGACGCGGGTCGCACAGCACCAGCACGCCGCGGTCGGTCTCGCTGCGGATCAGCCGGCCCACGCCCTGCTTGAGGGCGATCACCGCCTGCGGCAGCTGTTCGTCGCGGAACGGATTGCCGCCCTGGCTGCGGATCGCCTCCAGCCGCGCTTCGTACACCGGGTCGTCCGGCGCGGCGAAGGGCAGCTTGTCGATCACCACCACGCTCAGCGCCTCGCCCACCACGTCCACGCCCTCGCGGAAGCTGGCCGAGCCGAGCAGGACGCCGTTGCCGGAATAGCGGAAACGCTGCAGCAAGGTGGCGCGCGGCGCCTCGCCCTGCACGAACAGCGGCCACGGCCCGTCGCGCAGCGCCTCGGCGGCCTCGCGCAGCGCACGATGCGAGGCGAACAGCAGGAACGCCCTGCCCTGCGATGCCTGCAGCACCGGCCGCAGGGCCTGGATGAGCGCGGTGCCGAAGCCGCGCGCAGCGGGATCAGGCAGGCCTTCGGGCAGATAGCACAGCGCCTGCTCGGGCCAGTTGAACGGGCTGGGCTGGACCAGCGTATGCGGATCATCCAGGCCCAGGCGGGTGGCGATGTGGTCGAAGCCACCACCCACGGTCAGCGTGGCCGAGGTGAAGATCCATGCCGCGCGGCTGCGCTCGCGGTGCTCGCGCAGCGGCCCGGACACATCCATTGGCGTGCGCTGGCAGCGGAACCCGCGCGGGGTCAGTTCGTACCAGAGCACATCGGCGGCACTGGCCGCGTCGGCCGGGTCGGTATCGAAATCCAGGGTCGGCTCGTCGTCGCCCAGCCAGCGCGACAACCGCGAAACCGCTTCGCGCGCACGGGCGTGGCAGGCATCGAGGCCGGCGGCGGCTTCGCGCAGCGGCTGCAGCGCCTGTTCCAGCGCCACCAGGCAGCTCATCGCCGTGTCGAAGCCCTCGCGCACCTGCGGCATCGCCAACGCGCGCCACTGGGTACCGCGTGACGGCAGCCCTTCCATGGCCAGGCGCAGCGCCAGCAGCGCCTGCTGCAGCTGGTCGACCGGCTCCTGCAGCGCCGACTGCGCACCGCCGACGCCACGCGCCTCGGCCAGGCAGTCGCGGGCCAGCTCCTGCCACGGGCGCATGCCGAAGCCCTCGCCGAAGAACTGCGCGGCGAGTTCGGGCAACTGGTGCGCCTCGTCGATGACGAAGGCCTGTGCACCGGGAAGCAGCTCGCCGAAGCCATCCTGTTTCAGCGCCAGATCGGCCAGCAGCAGGTGGTGGTTGACCACCACCACGTCGGCCGCCTGCGCGCGTTGCCGCGCGTGCACGACGAAGCAGTCATCCCAGAACGGGCAGTCGGTGCCCAGGCAGTTGTCGACGGTGGAGGTGACCATCGGCAGCAGCGGCGAATCGTCGGCCAGGCCGTCCAGCTCGGCGATATCACCGAACTGCGAGCGGCCGGACCAGGCGAGGATGCGCTGGAACTGCGCGGCCTGTTCGGGGCTGGAAAAACGCGGCTCGCCCCGCGCCTGCTGCAGGCGGTAGCGGCACAGGTAATTGGCCCGGCCCTTCAGCAGCGCACTGCGCAGGCCCACGCCCAGCGCCTGGCGCACGCGCGGCAGATCGCGGTGGTAGAGCTGGTCCTGCAGCGCGCGGGTGCCGGTGGAGATGATGGTGCGCAGGCCGGACAGCAGGACCGGCACCAGGTACGCGAACGTCTTGCCGGTGCCGGTACCGGCCTCGGCCAGCAGCAGGTCGCGCTGCTGCAGCGCGTCGGCGATGGCCTCGGTCAGGCGCAGCTGTGCGGGACGCGGGTTGAAGGCATCCAGGTGCGAGGCGAGCGCGCCGCCTTCGCTGAGGGCTTCGCGGCTGGCATGAACGAGGTCGGACATCAGACAGGAAGGATACCCGGCCGGGCGCTGCCCGGCACCCGTTTCAAGCCAGAGCGCAGGCAAAGGCAACAGCAACAGCGGTGTTCATGGCTCTGGGTTGCCGCGTGTTGGGCGGGGCGGGAGGAGCAGGCAGGACACGCCGTAAACCCCCCTCCGGGGTCCGGCCCAGCCGCTGGCGGCTGTGCGTTCGGGCGCTTGCGAAGCAGTGCTTCG
>JAFAFD010000131.1 GCA_023423675.1 Pseudomonadota bacterium
CGGCCGGGCCGCGCAGGTCGTGGATGTGGCGCGCGCGGTGGCCGGCGGCGCATTTCGGCAGGCCTTCGGGATGGCTGATGTGTTTCTGCGTCATGGCTTCTGGCACTCCAGGATGTGGGCTTCGATCTCTTCCAGCAGGAAGGCAGCTTCCCTGGCGCGCTTCTCGCGGTCGTAGCGGTTCAAGACGTAGGCCCGGCATCGCGCAGCCATTTCAGGGGCTCGACCAGCATTCGGGCATCGATGGGGAGCCGGGTGCGCGGGTCCACGGGTTTGACCATCGGCTTGCAGTCGGGGCCGGCCCAGTCCTCGGGGTCGCCGCACCTGGTGCACACGCCGGCCTTGAACGCGTGGTCGCGCTCGGGCTGGATGACGCGCGGGGTTTCCCACAGAGCCCGGACGACCCAGCGGCGAACGCGAGCGTGATAGACGTGTTCCGGGGTTGCGGTCATCCAGCAGCCGGGGCGCGAGTCGCCTTGGTGCCGGTATTCCCAGCGAACGGGCGGCTGGGTATACAGCTCCTGCAGCAGGGTGTAGCTCCACTCGCGGACCTAGTCGGCGGAGATCGGTGTGCCGGCGGCGACCGGCTGACGTGTTGCAGTGACGATCATTCCTGTCGGGCGCGCCATCGCAGGGAAAGCCCCCTGACTTCCGGCGCATGGCCCCTTCGTCTCCACCCGTTACAGTCATTGCTCGGACAAGGTCGTCCGGTGCAGCGCGTTGTCCGCTATTCCTACCCCATCAAAGGAGTGAGACGCATGACGGAGCAGGCAGTCCATGACAAGGACCTCATCGCGGAAGTGCAGCGCCTGCGCGCCAGCCAACGACGGCTTTCGCTGTACTGCGGTGGCGTCACCCTGCTGGCGGTGGCGGGTCTGCTGATGGGGGCGAGCGCCCATCGCGATGCATCCTTCGATGTCATCGACGCGCAGCGCATCAACATCCGCGAGCCCGACGGCACCCTGCGCCTGGTCGTGTCCAACCGCACGCGTTTCCCGGGTGGCTTCATGAAGGGCGAGGAGATCACCGCACACAAGCGGCCCATGGCCGGCATGCTGTTCCTGAATGACGAGGGCACCGAGAACGGTGGCCTGATCTTCAATGGCGCGCTGGGCAAGGATGGGCGTCCGGACAGCGGGATGAGCCTCACCTTTGATCGGTACCAGCAGGACCAGCAGCTGCAGTTGCTGGGTCTGGATGGCCCCGATGGCAATATCGCAGGCTTGATGTTCAATGACGTGGCCGATGGCCTGAAGCGCCCGATCTTCTCGGCCGACGATGAGCGCCTGGCCAAGGCGGGCGAAGAGGCGATCACTCGTCGCGTGTTCCTCGGCAGGTCCGATGCGCGCAACGCGATGCTGCAGTTGCTGGACGCCAAGGGCAATCCGCGCCTGCAGTTGCAGGTCACGCCGAAGGGCGAGGCAACGCTGGCGTTCCTGAATGAAGCAGGCGAAACGACCCGGGTCATCTCGGCCAGCGACCCCTGAGTGGTGGGTGCTGTCGGCCCCTGCACATCAATGTGAAGAAGTGCTTGCAATTCCCGCGCGACTCCCGGAAAATGCCGGACTCGCTTCGGCGGACACGAACTTCGGTGAAGGTCCTCGGGCAACGCATCAGGCTCCAGCGCCAGAACATCGGCGATGAAGCAAACGTTTCAGTGGTGGCTGTAGCTCAGTTGGTTAGAGTACCGGATTGTGATTCCGGTGGTCGGGGGTTCGAATCCCCTCAGCCACCCCACTGTTTCAACCGCATCGGCAACGCCGACACGGTATTGCAATAAACAGAATGCACGCTACAATGTGCGTCTGAGTTTCACGGGCTGTTAGCTCAGTTGGTAGAGCAGTTGACTCTTAATCAATAGGTCCAAGGTTCGAATCCTTGACAGCCCACCAAGACGGAAGCCACCTGGTATGCCAGGTGGCTTTTTTCTTCAGATAGTGCGGTACCCGGAGCAGCGCGGACGTCGACGATAGTTGAACGAAGTGCTTGCATCCCCCAGGCGGATGGGGTCATAATTCGCGCCCCGATTTCGGGCTGTTAGCTCAGTTGGTAGAGCAGTTGACTCTTAATCAATAGGTCCAAGGTTCGAATCCTTGACAGCCCACCAGACGAAAGCCACTTGGTCCGCTAAGTGGCTTTTTTCTTGCCTGCGATCTGGCGGTTCGCGTGACCGGGACGCATCCACGCATGGCGTGGATCTACTGATCAATCGGCGCGTCATATCCACGCATGGCGTGGATCTACTGAAGCGATGCTTAAAACTGGGTTACATGCGTCATCAGTGTTTTCAATGCTGTGCGCTGCATCTCACCGGCCACGCTTCGCATCACTCCCAATGGATGTTCCGCGCGAGAAGCGCATGCATGTGGAGTGAGTCTTGATGATTGCAACGAACAGGAATGCAGGGCTGATCGTGTCCGGCGTGCTGCTGCTCGCATTGGTGGGCTGCAAGCCCGCTGAGCCGCCTTCCACCAGCGACGACCACGCGCAGACCGTGCCGCGTGATGCCGATACGGCAAGCGTGGCAGCGCAGCCAGCCATGCCTTCGGAGAACGGCAAGACGACCGAGGCGGTCGAGATCACCCGCGCGGACGATGGGTCGTCGGTGCAGCTGCGCAAGGTCGATGCATCCGATCCGCCAGCGGCGGCTGAACCCGCGCAGCCGGCCGAACCCGCGCACTGAGCCTGCCGGGCCCGGCGTGGTTCAGGCCATCCGGGCCCTTGCGGGCGACGTGCGAAGGCTGCGCAGGCGTCGTCCGCTCTCGTAGGCCAGCAGTGGCAGTGCCCAGCTCAGCACCAGCAGGCTGGGTACCATCACCAGCGGCGACGCCAGCTGCATCAGTGCCGGTACCAGCAGGAACAGGCGGAACACGGCGGGTGACAGCGTCACCAGGTAGCTGCACAGCATCCAGCGCCGGTGCGCGTCTATGTCGCCACGGCGGATCGTGCGGTAGCCGCGCAATGAAGTGATCAGCCAGGCAAGGCCGGTGGCGGCGAACGCGAGTTTCAGTGCCAGCCAGCCCTGGGTCGTGACCAGCAGCCCGACCACGGCGGTACTGCCAATCAGGATGCCGATCAGGTAGGTGCGTCCCAGCCCGCGGTGCAGGGCGGGCCAGCGCCGGCGCAGCGCCGCCACGAACTGGCTGGCCCCGGCCAGCATGGCCAGGCTGCCGCCTGCGACATGCAGCCACAGCCAGCTGCGCCGGTCCCAGAACATGCCGTAGGCCTCCGGCGTCACCTGCGCATAGCGCTGTGCGGTAACCCACAGGAAGTGGCTGGCTACGGCCAGGCCCACCAGCCAGACGGCGGCCTTCCACCAAGCGTTCCAGGTGCGCGGGGAGGGCAGGGCAGTGCTGATGTGCTCCATCGGGACGTCCGGCCAGGGCAATCCGGCGAGTCTGCGCGAAACGCGCGGGAATTCGCATTCAGCTTTGTCATGCCTTTCGCTTTGCAGCCCCGCCTGCGACAATGAACCCCTGTGCCGGCCACGCGAAAGTGGCGGAATTGGTAGACGCCCTGGATTTAGGTTCCAGTGTCGCAAGGCGTGGGGGTTCGAGTCCCCCCTTTCGCACCAGTGCCGGCCTGTCTCCGCCCTGATCGGGCCGCCGACGGACCCTTGACCGCCACGCGCTGGCAGTGCAGGCCGAATTGGGCGAAACTAAAGGGCTGCGGCAAGCAGGCGCGTCCCAGACGTCGTGTCCTTACAACCGTTTCATCCCAATCATCGAGCCGGGGGCGTGGGCCGCCGGTGGCAGGAGTCAACATGCAAGCTTCGATCGAAACCATCGGCAACCTGGAACGCCGCCTGAGCTTCTCGCTGCCGGAAGACCGTCTGCAGAGCCACATCAACGGCCGCCTGGGCGAAATCGCCCGTACCACCCGCATCAAGGGCTTCCGCCCGGGCAAGGTGCCGGCCAAGGTGATCGAGCAGCGCTTCGGCGCGCAGGTCCGTGGCGAGGCGCTGGACGGCCTGCTGCGCGAAACCTTCGATGCCGCCGTGCGTGAGCACGACCTGCGCATCGTCGGCAGCCCGCGCATCGACAAGGGCGAAGAGGGTGAATTCTCCTTCGTCGCCACGGTGGAAGTGGTGCCGGACTTCGGCGACATCGACGTCAGCAAGCTGACCGTGGTGCGCCACACCGCTGAAATCACCGACGCCGACATCGACCAGATGATCGAGAACCTGCAGAACCAGCGTCGCACCTGGGCCCCGGTCACCCGTGGCGCGCAGGACGGCGACCTGGTCGCGCTGGAAACCTGGTCGCAGGCCGGCGACGAGCGCCTGCCGGCCGAAGGCGCCGAGAAGGGTTCGATCGTGCTCGGCCAGGGCATGATGTTCGAAACCATCGAAAAGGGCCTGGTCGGCCTGGCCAAGGGCGAAGAGAAGACCCTGGACGTCGAGTTCCCGGCTGACTGGCGCGTGCCGGTGCTGGCCGGCAAGACCGTGCAGGTCACCGTCAAGGTCGTCGAGGTGTCCGAGCCGGTCGTGCCGGCCGTCGATGAAGTCTTCATCAAGAGCTGCGGCGTGAAGGGCGGCGACGTCGAGCAGTTCCGCAGCGACATCCGCGCCAACCTGGAGCGCGAGCTGAAGGGCGCCCTGATGAACCGTCTGCGCCGCGAAGTGGGCGCGCAGCTGATCGCCGCCTATTCGTCGGTGGAAATGCCGCCGCGCCTGGTCGAGAACGAAGCCCGTGCCATGCTGGCGCAGCAGGTCGAGCAGGCCCGCCGCAACGGCCAGAACGTCGGTGAGATCCCGGCCGATGCCCACGAAGGCTTCAAGGACGCCGCCGCCAAGCGCGTGCTGGTCGGCCTGGTGGTGGGCGAAGTCGCCCGCACCAACGACCTGCGCCTGGAAGCCAAGCGCCTGAATGAAACGATGCGTCTGATCGCTTCGACCTACGAAGAGCCGGAGCAGGTCATTGAGATGTACCGCAACGACCCCCAGCTGATGTCTGGTCTGCAGAATCGTGTGATGGAAGAGCAGGTGATCGACTGGATCGCCGAGCGCGCCCAGCACACCGAAGAAAAGCTGTCGTTCCAGGACGCGATCCGCCAGTAATACGGGGCGGATCTCCCCATACCCCGCGCCTGCACTGGCGCGGGGGTGTTTCCCCCCAAGACAGGTACCTCACGAAATGGACAACCGGACCAAAGCCCTGAACATGGTTCCCATGGTGGTCGAGCAGACCAGCCGCGGCGAGCGTGCCTACGACATCTATTCGCGCCTGTTGAAGGAGCGCCTGATCTTCCTCGTGGGCCCGATCGACGATCACATGGCCAACGTGGTGGTGGCGCAGCTGCTGTTCCTGGAAGCGGAGAACCCGGAAAAGGACATCAGCATCTACATCAACTCGCCGGGTGGCGTGGTCACCGCCGGCATGGCGATCTACGACACCATGCAGTACATCAAGCCGGACGTGAGCACCATCTGCGTCGGCCAAGCCGCCTCGATGGGCGCCCTGCTGCTGGCCTCGGGTGCTGCCGGCAAGCGTTATGCGCTGCCGAACTCGCGCGTGATGATCCACCAGCCGCTGGGCGGCTTCCAGGGCCAGGCCACGGACATCGACATCCATGCCCGTGAAATCCTGACCCTGCGTTCGCGCCTGAACGAAGTGCTGGCCAAGCACACCGGCCAGTCGCTGGAGACGATCGCCCGCGACACCGAGCGCGACAACTTCAAGAGCGCGGTCGACTCGGTGGCCTATGGCCTGGTCGACCAGGTGCTGGAGCGTCGTCCGGAAGAGTCGATCCAGGCCGGTTGATCGGCCGCACGGGGCCAAGGAGGCCCCGTTCCTGCAGGGTCGGATCGGGACTGGTGTCCCTCCGGCCCTGTGCTATTCTCGAATCGAACCCCCGTTCAGCGGGTGGGGTAACTGGGTAAGCGAAGCATGAGCGAAGACCGCCAAGGTCGTTCCACGGACACCGGCAAGATCCTCTACTGCTCTTTCTGCGGAAAGAGCCAGCATGAAGTGCGCAAGCTCATTGCGGGTCCGAGCGTGTTCATCTGCGATGAATGCGTGGAGCTGTGCAACGACATCATCCGTGAAGAACTCGAGGAAAAGGCGCAGTCGGCGCGCAGTTCGCTGCCCAAGCCGCGCGAGATCCTCGAGGTGCTCGACCAGTACGTGATTGGCCAGAACCGGGCCAAGCGCACCCTGGCCGTGGCCGTCTATAACCACTACAAGCGCATCGAGAGCCGGCAGAAGAACGATGAGGTCGAACTGGCCAAGTCGAACATCCTGCTGGTCGGCCCGACCGGTTCGGGCAAGACGCTGCTGGCCGAAACCCTGGCCCGCCTGCTCAACGTGCCGTTCACCATGGCCGACGCCACCACGCTGACCGAAGCCGGTTACGTGGGCGAGGACGTGGAGAACATCATCCAGAAGCTGCTGCAGAAGTGCGACTACGACGTCGAGAAGGCACAGCAGGGCATCGTCTACATCGATGAAATCGACAAGATCTCGCGCAAGAGCGAGAA
>JAFAFD010000173.1 GCA_023423675.1 Pseudomonadota bacterium
AGATCAACAGTGGCATGCAGTGGTCGGTCATCTGCAGCGAGGATGCACCGCGCTATCAGGCACCGGCCACCAGCGACGATGATCTGTTCGGCCCGGAAGCGGCGCGTGCGTTCTTCGCCGCCTGCCCGGTGTGGCCGCACCAGCCGGCTGCGGCCACGCTCACCGCACCGCTGAAAAGCGACCTGCCGGTGCTGCTGCTGTCCGGTGAAGTGGATCCGGTGACTCCGCCGCGCTACGCCGAGCAGGTGCTCAAGGGCCTGCCCAACGGCCGCGCGCTGGTCGCCCGCGGCCAGGGCCACGGCACCCTCACCGCCGGCTGCATGCCGCGCCTGCTGGGGCAGTTCATCGATGCCAACGATGCCAAGGCGCTCGACGCCAGCTGCCTGGACACGCTGAGCCACGTGCCGGCGTTCACCTCGTTCAACGGATGGACCCCATGATCGTCGCCGACAACCTGCACAAGGCCTTCGACACCCGCACCGGTCGCGTCCAGGCGGTGGCCAACGTCGGCTTCCGCGCCGCCGATGGCCAGATCACCGGACTGCTCGGCCCCAACGGCGCCGGCAAGACCACCACCATGCGCATGCTGTACACGCTGATGACGCCCGACCAGGGCAGCATCACCGTCGATGGCATCGATGCCGCCCGCGATCCGATCGAGGTGCGCCGCCACCTGGGCGTGCTCCCCGATGCGCGCGGCGTCTACAAGCGCCTGACCGCGCGCGAGAACATCACCTACTTCGGCGAACTGCACGGCTTGTCGGCGCAGCGCATCCGCGAACGCATCGAGGTGCTGTCGCACGCGCTGGACATGGCCGACATCCTCGACCGCCAGACCGATGGCTTCTCGCAGGGCCAGCGCACCAAGACCGCCATCGCCCGCGCGCTGGTGCACGACCCGCGCAACGTCATCCTCGATGAACCCACCAACGGTCTCGACGTGATGACCACCCGCGCGCTGCGCCGGTTCCTGCTGGGCCTGCGCGAGGAAGGGCGCTGCGTGATCCTGTCCAGCCACATCATGCAGGAGGTGGGCGCGCTGTGTGACCACATCGTCATCATCGCCAAGGGCACCGTGATGGCCGCCGGCAGTGCCGACGAACTGCGCGCGCAGGCCGGCGAAACCAACCTGGAAGATGCGTTCGTGAAACTGATCGGCAGCGAAGAGGGCCTGCACGCATGAGCATGATGTCGACCCTGATGACGGTGATGCGCAAGGAACTGCGTGACCTCTCGCGTGACCGCCGCACCCTGGCGCTGACCCTGCTGTTCGGCCCGCTGCTGTACCCGCTGCTGATCCTGGGCATGGGCAAGCTGTCGGAAAGCCGCTTCCGCACGCAGATCGAACAGCCGCTGGACATCCCCACGATCGGTGCCGAGCACGCACCGAACCTGGTCCGCTTCCTCGCCGCGCAGGGCCTGAACACGACCGCGGCGCCGGATGACCTGGCCGAGGCGATCCGCGCCCAGGACATCGACGTCGCGCTGCGCATCAGTGCCGATTTCGGCAAGGACTGGGCCGACGGCAAGCCGGCGCTGGTGGAGGTGATCCGTGACAGCACGCGGCGTGCCGCCGAGGTGCCCACGGCGCGCCTGCAGGCGGCGCTGTCCACCTACAACGGGCAGGTGGGGGCCCTGCGCCTGATGGCCCGAGGCGTCGATGCGCAGGTCGCACGACCGCTGGACATGGCCACCCAGGACATGGCCAGCACCGAAGCCAAGCGCGGCATGATGCTGTCGATGCTGCTGCCGGTGCTGCTGACCCTGACCTCGTTCATCGGCGGCGCGTACCTGGTGATGGATACGACCGCCGGCGAACGTGAGCGGCAATCGCTGGAGCCGTTACTGGCCACGCCCGGCTCGCGCAGCGCGATCGTCAGCGGCAAGATCGGCGCCGCCTGCGTGGTCGGGTTCGTGTCGCTGCTGCTGACACTGGTCGCGTTCAAGGTCAGCGCCCAGTTCGCCTCCGGCAACGTCAGCCGGCAGCTCAACATGAACATCCTCTCGATGGTGCAGATGCTGCTGGTGATGCTGCCGATGCTGTTGATCGGTACTTCGCTGCTGACCTACCTGTCGGCCGCGGCCAAGAGCATGAAGGAGGCACAGAGCCACATGACCTGGCTGGTGCTGCTGCCGATGCTGCCGGGCTATGCGCTGATGGCCTACCCGGTGAAGAGCCAGCTGTGGCAGTACGCCGTGCCGTTCCTGTCGCAGAACCAGATGCTGTTGAAGGTGATCCGCCACGAAGTGATCACCCCGAACATCTGGGCGATCTACCTGGGCGCCAGCCTCGGCCTGGCCGCGATCCTGTGGTTCGCCGCCGTGCGCCGCTACCACCAGGAACGCCTGGCCATCTCCGGCTGAAAAAAGGGGACGGAGGGGATTAAGTCGCCTCCGTCCCGATTTTGGCTGGGCGACCCTGGGCATTCAGGCGTGCAGGCCGTCCGAGCGTGTTTTCCACCATCTTCACGAATGCGGCATCGCCCATCGGACGTTGCTTGTCCGTGTGGGTACGGATGAGCGAAACATCCGCGCCTGCACGGCGGTCCCTGAGAAATGCTGCGTAGCGTGAGGCGCGCTCGGCGTCGTTGTCCGCCAGGGACAGGAACGATGGATGCGGCGTCAGCAGCGGGTCGCGGCGAAGCAGCAGGTTCCCGTGCACGCTCGACCACGCATGTTCCTCTGCGCACGCGACCAGTTGTGCGCGGACAGGATTGAGCTCGATGTAGCGGTAGACGCTGAGCAGGTAAGTGTCCTTGTCGACCAGCGTGGAATGAAAGCGTCCCTGCCACAATGGACCACAGCGGCCATGACGCCGATTGAAGGCCTGGACGTAGCTGTTGCCGTGCGAGCGCATCGCATCTGCCAGCCCCGTAGCGGTGGCAGGCGTCACCAGCAGGTGGACATGGTTGCCCATCAGGACGTAAGCATGCAGGGCCACGTCGTTATCGACGAACGCCTTGTGCAGCAGCTGCAGGAAGAGCTGGCGATCGATGTCATCGACGAAGATGGCGCCCTTGTTGACGCCGCGCTGGACGACATGGCTGGGCTGCCCTGGCAGGGTCATGCGGGGTTGGCGAGGCATCGAGCGGATCCTTCAGGAGAATCTGCCCAGCCTGCGGCTGCCGGCCATGTCTCCGGCATCGGAGGACCCCGTGCCTGCCTGTAGGTGGGCGGGTACATTGGAAGCGTAGGGGCAGAAACGACTTAATCCCCTCCGTCCCCTTTTTTGAAACAAACAAGGCCCGGATCGCTCCGGGCCTTGTGAGGGTGTCTCGCCGGGGCGGGCCCGGCGCGACCGGGGGGGGGTGG
>JAFAFD010000177.1 GCA_023423675.1 Pseudomonadota bacterium
GCGCAGAAGCAGGCGCTGCTGGTGGCGCAGGGCCAGCTGGTGCGCAACAGCAACGAGCTGGCGGCGACCTCGCGATACAAGTCCGAATTCCTGGCCAACATGTCGCACGAGCTGCGCACGCCGCTGAACAGCTCGCTGATCCTGGCCAAGCTGCTGGCCGACAACAAGGACGGCACGCTGACCGAAGAGCAGGTGAAGTACGCCCGCGCGATCCTGTCGTCCAACAACGACCTGCTGGCGCTGATCAACGACATCCTCGATCTGTCGCGCATCGAAGCCGGCCATGTGGAGCTGGCCGACGAAGTAGTGGTGGTCGACAGCGTGCTGCAGCGCCTGCGCGAGACGTTCGAGCCGATGGCCCGGCAGAAGGGCCTGGCCCTGCAGATCGAGGCCGATGCACTGGCACCGACCCAGCTGGTGGCCGACAACCAGCGCATGCAGCAGATCCTGAAGAACCTGCTGGCCAATGCCGTGAAGTTCACCGAGCACGGCAAGGTCAGCCTGCACGTGCGTGCGGGTGGCAACGGCCGCATCCGCTTCGAAGTCTGCGATTCGGGCATCGGCATCGCCCGTGACCAGCTGCAGGTGATCTTCGAAGCCTTCCGCCAGGCCGATGGCAGCACCCGCCGCCGCTACGGTGGTACCGGCTTGGGCCTTTCGATCTCGCGCGATCTGGCCGTGCGCATGGGCGGCGATATCCAGGTGGACAGCGAGCCGGGTCGCGGCAGCTGCTTCATCCTGGAACTGCCGCTGCAGGGCGCACCGGCCAGTGATGTGCCGGCCGAGCCGGCCGCGATGGCGCCGGCGCCGATGGCGTCGGTGCAGAACCTCGCCGCTGCTGCGCCTCTGGCGATGGCCGCCGCACCGGCGATGGCCGGCACCAGCGTTGCCGATGATCGCGGCCGTCGCCAGCGTGCCGGGCGCCTGATCCTGGCCGTTGAAGACGATGCCAGCTTCGCCGAGGCACTGGTTTCGCTCGCACATGAACTTGATTTCGACTGCGTGGTGGCGACCACCGCCGAAGAGGCACTGACCCTGGCCAGCGAGCTGCGCCCGAACGGCATCCTGCTCGATATCGGCCTGCCGGATGTGTCCGGCCTGAGCGTGCTTGAACGCCTCAAGCGCAACCCGGAAACCCGCCACATTCCCGTGCACGTGGTCTCGGGTATGGACCGCAGCCAGGTGGCGCGCGAGCTCGGTGCGATCGGTTACGCGGTGAAGCCGGCCACCCGCGAGCGGTTGGCCGCCGCGATCGAGCAGCTGGAACAGACTAGCCAGCGTGATGTGCGCCGCCTGCTGATCGTCGAGGACGACAGTGACCTGCGCCGCAACCTGGAACTGCTGCTGGGCCGCGACCAGTTGCAGATCGTAGCGGTGGGTACGCTGGCCGCTGCGGTGGAGCAGCTGAGCACGGTGACCTTCGACTGCATGGTGATGGACCTGTCGCTGCCCGATGGCAGTGGCTACGACCTCCTTGAGCACATGGCCGGCAACGATGATGTCGGCTTCCCGCCGGTGATCGTCTACACCGGCCGCGCGCTCAGCCGCGAGGAAGAACAGCGCCTGCGCCGGTATTCCAAGAGCATCATCATCAAGGGTGCACGCTCGCCCGAGCGTCTGCTTGATGAGGTGACCCTGTTCCTGCACAGCGTCGAGGCCAGCCTGCCCAGCGACCAGCAGCGTCTGCTGCGCGAAGCCCGCCGCCGCGACACCGTGCTCGATGGCCGCACCGTGCTGCTGGCCGAGGACGACGTGCGCAACATCTTCGCCCTGTCCAGCGTGCTCGAGCCGCTGGGCGTGACCCTGGAGATCGCGCGCAACGGCCAGGAGGCGGTGGATCGCCTGGCCCAGCGCGAAGTCGACCTGGTGCTGATGGACATCATGATGCCGGAGAAGGATGGCCTGACCGCCATGCGCGAGATCCGTGCACAGCGCCACCTGCAGGACCTGCCGATCATCGCGCTGACCGCCAAGGCCATGCCCGATGACCGCGAGCGCTGCCTGCAGGCCGGTGCCAACGATTACATCGCCAAGCCCATCGACGTCGACAAGCTGGTCTCGCTGTGCCGGGTCTGGTGCTCGCGCCAATGAATGAGCAGGCGCTGTTCGACCTGGAGCTGAAGGTGCTGCTGGAGGCGCTGTACCAGCGCTACCACTACGACTTCCGCAGCTACGCGGTGTCTTCGCTGCGGCGGCGCATCCGCCAGGCCATGCAGCGCTATGACTGCGAGCGCCTGGTCGACCTGCAGCACCGGCTGCTGCACGAGCCGGATCTGTTCGCCCAGGCGATGCAGTTCTTCACCGTGCAGGTCTCGGAAATGTTCCGTGACCCGGCCTACTTCAAGCAGCTGCGCGAGCAGGTGGTGCCGGTGCTGCGCACCTACCCGTCGGTGAAGCTGTGGGTGGCCGGCTGCAGTACCGGTGAAGAAGTGTGGTCGCTGGCCATCCTGCTGCACGAGGAAGGGCTGCTGGAGCGGAGCATCGTCTACGCGACCGACATCAATCCGGCCGCGCTGGCCACCGCCGAGGCCGGTGCCTACAGCATCGACCGCCTGGCCCAGTTCAGCCGCAATTACCTGGCTGCCGGCGGGACTGGATCGCTGTCCGATTACTACGCCACCGCCTACGACGGTGCGGTGTTTGATCGCCAGTTGCGCCGCAACGTGGTGTTTGCCGACCACAGTCTGGCGACCGACACGGTGTTCTCCGAAGTGCACCTGGTCTCGTGCCGCAACGTGCTGATCTATTTCAACCGCGACCTGCAGGATCGCGCCGTGGGCCTGTTCCGTGAGGCGCTGGTGCACCGTGGCTTCCTCGGCCTGGGCAGCAAGGAATCGCTGCAGTTCGGCCGCCACCATGATGCGTTCGAAGCCTGCTCGCGCGAGCATCGGCTGTACCGGAAGGTCGTTTGATGGCCGCCCCGCGTCCGCAACTGCTGGTCGTCGGCGCCTCTGCCGGTGGCGTGGCTGCGCTGCAGGCGCTGCTGGGCGCGCTGCCGGCCGATCTGCCGATACCCGTGCTGGTGGTGCTGCATCTGCCGCGCGACCGCAGCAGCCGCATCGCCGAAGTGCTGGCGCCGTACTGCGCGCTGCAGCTGCGCGAGGCGGAGGACAAGCAGCCGCTGCAGGCAGCGACGGTGACCTTCGCGGCACCCGACTATCACCTGCTGGTCGAGGACGCGCAGACCATCGCGCTGTCGATGGATGAACCGGTGCTGTTCTCGCGCCCGGCGATCGACCCGTTGTTTGAATCCGCCGCGGCCGTGTTCGGGCCGCAGCTGCTGGCGGTGCTGCTGACCGGTGCCAGCAGCGATGGCAGTGAGGGGGTGGCCGCGGTGCGATCCGCCGGTGGCCGCGCCTGGTTGCAATGCCCCGAGGAGGCCGAGGCATCGATGATGCCGGCCTCCGCCCTGCAGCACGCCGGCGCTGATGCCGTGCTGCCTCTTGAATTGATGTGCCGTCGCTTGAAGGAGTTGTTCGCATGAACCTGCTGCCACCGGACCCTGCGCAGTCGCAGACCCCGGTCAACCTGCTGATCGTCGATGACGTGCCGCAGAACCTGGTAGCCATGCAGGCGCTGCTGCGCCGCGAGGGCGTCAACCTGCTGCTGGCCGGCTCGGGCGCACAGGCGCTGGAGCTGCTGCTGGAGCATGAAGTGGCGCTGGCGCTGCTGGACGTGCACATGCCGGAGATCGATGGCTTCACTCTGGCCGAGCTGATGCGCGGCTCGCAGCGCAGCCGCGATGTGCCGATCATCTTCCTGACCGCCTCGCCGGATGACCCGGTGCGCGCGTTCAAGGGTTATGAAAGTGGTGCGGTCGATTTCCTGCACAAGCCGGTGGCCCCGCAGGTGATCCTGAGCAAGGTCAATGTCTTCATCGAGTTGTACCAGCAGCGGCAACTGCTGAAGTGGCGTAACGACGCGCTGGAGCGCGCGTTGAAGTTGAACGAGACGATGGCCGCGGTGCTGACCCACGACCTGCGCACGCCACTGTCGGCCATTCTGCTGTGCGCCGACAAGCTGTCGCTGGAACTGCCGCCGGGCAATGCCAGTGCGCAGCAGACGCTGCAGCACCTGGAAGCCAGCACCGTGCGCATGGCGCGCATGGTCGAGCAGCTGCTCGACTTCTCGCGGATCCGCAGTGGCGGCCTGCGCTTGGAGGCTGCCAGCTGTGACCTGGAAGCGCTGGCCCGCGCTGTGATCGCAGAGGCGGGCAGTGCGCATGGCAGCGACCGCATCGCGTTCGAAGCCAGCGGTGATGCCACGCTGCACGGCGACATGGATCGGCTGGGGCAGGTGGTAGCCAACCTGGTCGGCAATGCGATCACCCATGGAGGCGAGGATGTGGTGCGGGTTGCCGTCGATGGCAGCGATTCGCGCGTGGTGACCCTGCGCGTGCGCAATGTCGGGCACATCGAGGAGGCGCTGCTGCCGCGCCTGTTCGAGCCGTTCAAGGCCAGTTTCCACCAGAGCAAGGGTCTGGGCCTTGGCCTGTACATCGTCGATCAGTTCGTGGCCGCACACGGCGGACGCCTGAGTGCACGTAACGAGCAGGGGCAGGTGGTGTTCGAGGCAGTGCTGCCGCGGCGCGCTGATCCGCGTATCAGCCGTTAACTGAATTATTCAGGGAGGGCGAGGGCAAACTGAGACGGGCTCGTCCGTAACTGCTACCGTGGCCGCTCACGTTGCCAAGGAAGATTCATGCCACTTCGCGCCATTGCCTACGTCAGCCAGGCCCGGCCGGATCTTTCCGCCGAACGCCTGCAGACGTTGGTGAGCGATGCCGCCCGGTTCAACAGAATGGCCGGAGTGACAGGCGTGTTGCTGCAGGATGGCCAGCGCTTCCTGCAATACATCGAAGGCCCGCCCGATGGCATCGATTCGGTGTACGAGCGCATCCTGCAGGCGGGCAGCCATGTGGACATCGTTGAGCTGGCACGCGGGCGGTTGGGCCAGCGCCAGTTTCCGTACTGGTCGATGCGCGCATTGCCGGTCGATGCGCTGAAGCTGCGCCAGCTGGCCAGTAGTGACTGGTCCGGTTTCTCGCGCACGGTGGAGGGCGATGACGCCGAACCCACCGCAGTGGATCTTCTGAGTGCCGTCGTGCGCCCGATGCTCAGCGCCGGTTGAGGCCGCGCGCGGGGCTTCACCCCGCTGTCACCTGTGGCGGGTTTCCATCGGGCTTCCTGGGGAAGGGAGCACGGCATGAAGCGGATGAAGTGGCAGGGCAGGGCGGCGCTGGCCATGGCGCTGGCAGCGGCGGTCGCACCGGCATGGGCCTGCACGCGCGCGGTCTATCTGGGTGACAACGGCGATGTGATCACCGCCCGGTCGATGGACTGGAAGGTGGACGTTGCCACCAACCTGTATGTCCTGCCGCGCGGCATCGAGCGTACCGGCCAGGCCGGACCGAAATCGGCAAAGTGGACCGCGCGCTACGGCAGCGTGGTGGCCACCGGCTACGACGTGTCCACCACTGACGGCATGAACGAGAAGGGCCTGGTGGCCAACCTGCTGTGGCTGGTCGAATCGGAGTATCCGCAGCAGCGTGGCAACAAGCCGGGGCTGGCCATCTCGCTGTGGGCGCAGTACGTGCTGGACAATTTCGGCAGCGTGGCCGAGGCCGTGGCTGCACTGGAGCGCGAACCGTTTGCCCTCGTCACCGACAAGGTGCCCGGTGAGGACCGCCAGGCGACCCTGCATCTTTCGCTGTCCGACGCCAGCGGTGACAGCGCCATCATCGAGTACATCGGCGGCCGCCAGGTCATCCATCACGACCGCCGCTACCAGGTGATGACCAACTCGCCGATCTTCGATCAGCAGCTGGCGCTCAATGCTTACTGGAAGAGCATCGGCGGCACGGTGATGCTGCCGGGTACCAACCGCTCGGCCGATCGTTTCGCACGCGCCTCGTTCTACATCAATGCCATTCCCAAGGCCGAGGATCCGGTGGAGGCGCTGGCCAGTGTGTTCAGCGTCATCCGCAACGTGTCGGTGCCGTTTGGCATCACCACGCCCGGCGAGCCGAACATCTCGTCCACGCGCTGGCGCACGGTGGCCGACCACAAGCGCCGGCTGTACTTCTTCGAATCGGCGCTGACGCCCAATACGTTCTGGGTCGATCTGAACAAGGTCGATTTCGGCGGGCAGGTGCTCAAGCTCGACCTGGGCCGGGACCAGCGCAACACCTTCTCCGGTGACGCGCTGTCGCAGTTCGTGCCGAGCAAGCCGTTCACCTTTCTCGGCACGGACGGCTAGGGCGCGCGGCGGTCCGGCCGCGATCCGCGCATTGCAGGCAGCCCATCGCACGCGCACACTGCCACGATGGGCGCCATCTTCCACCTTCGGCACTACGGCCAGTCAACGGGCCTGGACCGTCACGACTACGCACAGTGGGTGCTGCCGCTGCAGGGCGAACTGCAGTTCGAGCTGGAAGGGCGCGGCGGGCGCCTGGACCTGTTGCAGGGGGCGTTCGTTGCCGCCGGTGAGGCGCATGACCAGGTGGCACATGGGCCGAACGGTTTCGTGATCGTCGATTGCGGGCCGGGCGTGCTCGATGACCTGACCCAGGAACACCTCAGCCGCCAGCGCTGGCTGCACCTGCCGCTGTCGCTGCGCCAGCGCCTGGCCCAGGTGCGGGTAGGTGGCTGCATGCCGGAGCTGCTGCCTGACCTGCTGCGGGCGTTTGCCCCTGCGGGCAGTGGTGCGCGGCTGCAGGCCCTGTGTGCGGCCGTGCAGGCCGAACCCGGGCAGGCGTGGCCGGTGGCGCGCATGGCGGCCCATGTGGGCGTCAGCGAAAGCCGACTGCATGCCTTGTTCCAGGGCGAATTCGGGGTCAGTCCGCAGGCGTGGCTCAGCGCCAGCCGGCTGCGCTGGGCCAAGCATGCGTTGCTGACCAGTGCCGCGCCGATCAGCGATATCGCGCTGGCGGCGGGCTATTCCGAGCAGAGCGCACTGACCCGTGCGCTGCGCCGCGAGACGGGCCTGACCCCGAGCGCCTGGCGGCGCGGTGAAGCGTCTCTGTAGAGTCGAGCCATGCTCGACTGC
>JAFAFD010000181.1 GCA_023423675.1 Pseudomonadota bacterium
GCGCCGGGCCATGCCCGGCGGCGTAGATCCACGCCATGCGTGGATGGCCGCTTACGGCATCCACCCCAGCAACTGCTGCAAGCGCTGGTGCGGGTCGTCCATCTGCAGCAGCTGCAACCGCTGCTGCTCACCCAGCGGCAGCAGTTCGGCCAGCCGCCAGCCGACCCAGCTGGCCTGGTCCAGCAACGCCGGGTTGGCCGGCGCATAGGCTTCGCCGGCCTGTTCGATGATGTGCCCGAGCACCGTGGCCAGCAGCGCATGCTGCGGCTTCAGTTCGTCATCGGGGTCTTCCTCGCACCAGCGCACATCGGCCACGACCAGGCCGTTGTCGCGCACGCGGGTACGCTCGACATGGAAACGCCGGGTACCGCGCAGGCGCAGCTGCAGCACGCCATCGGCGCCGACATCGAAGTCCTCGATGCGGACCTGCACGCCGTAGGCCGCCGGGGTAGCCGGCTCCCCCACTTCCTGCCCTTCCAGGATCAGGCAGACACCGAAGCCCTCGCCGCTGCGGCCGGTGTCGCGCACCAGGTCCAGGTAGCGGCGCTCGAACACGCGCAGGCCAACCGCCGCGCCGGGCACCAGCGTGGTGTGCAGCGGAAACAGCGGCAGCGAAACGTCGGTGCTCATCGGGCCTGCAGGGCGGCGAGGAAGCGGCGCGGCGCGCCGTCGAAGCCACCGTTGGACATGAACACCACATGGTCACCGCTGCGCACGCTGGACTGCAGCTGTGCCAGCAGCGCATCGGTATCGGGCACGGCATGGGCCTGGCCACGCACGGCGGCGATCACCGAAGCGGCATCCCAGGCCAGTTCCGGCCGATGCAGGAACACCACCTCGTCAGCCAGTTCCAGCGACGGTGCCAGCGCCTGCGCGTGTGCGCCCAGCCGCATCGAGTTGCTGCGCGGCTCCATCGCCACCACGATGCGCGCGTCGCCGACTTTGGCGCGCAGGCCATCCAGCGTGGTCGCGATCGCGGTGGGGTGGTGGGCGAAATCATCGTAGACGGTGATGCCGTCATGGCTGCCGATCACTTCCATGCGGCGCTTGACGCTGCGGAAGCGGGCCAGCGCCGGGATCACCTCGGCCGGGGCCACGCCCACCGCATGCACGGCGGCCAGTGCGGCCAGGCCGTTGAGTACATTGTGGCGGCCCAGCAGCGACCAGTGCACATCACCCAGCTCCTGCCCACGGTGATGCACGCGGAAGGCGCTGCCATCGGCGGCCAGCAGCTCGGCATGCCATTCCAGCGACGGGTCGAAGCCGAAGCGCTCGACCGGGGTCCAGCAGCCCATCTGCAGCAGCTTGGCCAGGTGCGCGTCCTCGCCATTGACGATCAGGCGGCCGCGCGCGGGCACGGTGCGCACCAGGTGGTGGAACTGGCGCTCGATGGCCTCCACGTCCGGGAAGATGTCGGCGTGGTCGTATTCGAGGTTGTTGAGGATGGCCACCAGCGGCCGGTAGTGCACGAACTTGCTGCGCTTGTCGAAGAAGGCGGTGTCGTACTCATCGGCCTCGACCACGAACTCGCGGCCCTGGCCCAGGCGGGCGGAGACGCCGAAATCCTCGGCCACGCCACCGATCAGGAAGCCCGGCGAACGCCCGGCGCTTTCCAGCAGCCAGGTCAGGATGGTGGTGGTGGTGGTCTTGCCGTGGGTGCCGGCCACGGCCAGGGTGTCGCGGCCCGGCAGCACCTGCTCGGACAGCCACTGGGCACCGGAGATGTAGCGCTGGCCGGCATCGAGCACGGCCTCCACGGCCGGGTTGCCGCGCGACAGGGCGTTGCCGATCACCACCTCGGCGGTGCCCGGCGGCACGCTGTCGGCGCGATAGCCCTGGTCCAGGACGATGCCCAGCTGCTCCAGCTGGGTGGACATCGGCGGATAGATGGCCTGGTCGCTGCCACTGACCGTATGGCCCAGTTCCCGCGCCAGGGCGGCCACGCCACCCATGAAGGTGCCGGCGATTGCAAGGATATGTACGCTGCTCATGACCGGGGATTGTGACCGATCACGGCTGTATAGGGCCATTGTCGGCAGCGGGGTCAGACAACTCCTACAGCGCTTGTGAGAAAAGTCCAATCGTCTGTCAGGGAATTCCTGATAGCGCAGGTATGTGAACCCGTACACAATTCAGGAAGCCAGCCGTAGTACCCGAACCGGTCCTACTCCCCAAGAGGCCATCCCCAAGGGAGCTCATGCTGCGGAGCCCTGAGCAAGCTCATCGCTGGCACCTATGAAACGAAACAGGCCTGGTCCGCAAGGATCAGGCCTGTTTCGTTGTCGCTGCAGGGTGGCCGGCGCAGGGCCGGCCAACCGCCATCAGCCCTTGATCGCCGCCAGGATGCGGGCTTCGATCTCGTCCAGGTCACCGACGCCATCGACGCGGGCCAGGGTGCCACGGCCGGCGTAGAAGTCGACCACCGGGGCGGTCTGGTCGTTGTAGACCTGCAGGCGCTGGCGCACCGCTTCCGGGTTGTCGTCGGCGCGGCCCTGTTCCTGCGCGCGGCCGGCGATACGCTCGACCAGCAGCTCGGTGGCCACGTCCAGCTGCACCACCGCGTCCAGCGGCTGGCCGATCTTGGCCAGCAGGCCGTCCATCGCATTGGCCTGGGCCACATTGCGCGGGTAGCCGTCCAGGATGAAGCCCTTGGCGACATCGGCCTGGGTCAGGCGCGACTCCAGCATGCCCAGCAGGATGTCATCGGACACCAGGTTGCCGGCATCCATCACCGCCTTGGCCTGCTTGCCCAGCTCCGAGCCCGCGGCGATTTCCGCGCGCAGCATGTCACCGGTCGAAATATGGGCGATGCCCAGCTTTTCCTTCAGGCGCGTCGCCTGCGTCCCCTTGCCCGAACCGGGCGGTCCCAACAGAACCAATCGCATTGACCTGACTCCAACGTGTTGAAAACAAAGAAGGTTCGCGCCCCGGACGGACCGGTATCGCTGCACCGCAATAGCGCCACTTTAGCGCATCCGGGTAATGTCTCTGCAATGTCCCCCTCACCGAGCAGGTAGAAGCATGCGCAACGGCACCCTCCTCTACGCCCAGTCCGGCGGCGTCACGGCGGTCATCAACGCCACCGCGGCGGCGGTCATCGAGCAGGCCCGGGCCAAGGGCATCAAGGTCCTGGCTGCCCGCAACGGCATCCTCGGCGCCCTGCGCGAGGAGCTGATCGACACCAGCAAGGAGAGTGCCGCCGCCATCCGCGCCCTCGCCCACACCCCCGGCGGCGCCTTCGGCTCGTGCCGGGTCAAGCTGAAATCGCTGGAGGCCGACCGTGCCCGTTACGACCGCCTGCTGGAGGTGCTGCGCGCCCACGACGTGCGCTGGTTCCTGTACAACGGCGGCAACGATTCGGCCGATACCGCGCTGAAGGTGTCGCTGCTGGCCAAGGCGTCCGGCTACGACCTGACCTGCATCGGCGTGCCCAAGACCATCGACAACGATTTGGCCGTGACCGACACCTGCCCGGGTTTCGGCTCGGCGGCCAAGTACACCGCGGTCTCGGTGCGCGAGGCCGCGCTGGACGTGGCAGCGATGGCCGAGACCTCCACCCGCGTCTTCATCTACGAGGCGATGGGCCGCCACGCCGGTTGGCTGGCCGCCGCCGCGGGCCTGGCCGGCAATGGCGAGGACGAGGCTCCGCACATCATCCTGCTGCCCGAGCGTGCCTATGACGAGGCGACCTTCCTGGCCAAGGTCAAGGCCGTGGTCGAGCGCGTCGGCTACTGCGTGGTCGTGGCCTCCGAGGGCATCGCCACCGCCGATGGCCGCTTCGTCGCCGATGCCGGTGGTGGCAAGGATTCCTTCGGCCATTCGCAGCTGGGCGGCGTGGCCGCGCACCTGGCCGGCCGGGTCAAGGACCAGCTGGGCCTGAAGGTGCACTGGGCCCTGCCCGACTACCTGCAGCGCTCGGCCCGGCACCTGGCCAGCAAGACCGACTGGGAACAGGCGCAGGCGGTGGGCAAGGCCGCCGTGCAGCTCGCGCTGAAGGGCCAGAACGGGGTGATGCCGGTGATCGTGCGCAGCAGCGACGCGCCCTACCGCTGGAAGATCGAGGCCGCGCCGCTGGCGAAGATCGCCAACCATGAGAAAAAGATGCCGGCCGGCTTCATCCGCCGCGATGGTTTCGGCATCACCGCCAAGGCACGCGCCTACCTGTCGCCGCTGATCAAGGGCGAAGCCCCCCTGCCCTACGGCACTGACGGCCTACCGAAGTACGTCACCCTGAAGAACGTGGCGGTGAAGCAGAAGCTGCCCGCGTTCGAGGGCTGACCGAAAAAAAGGGGGACGGAAGGGATTAAGTCGTTTCTGCCCCGTCGTCCTCCCTCGGCACCGGCAATGGGGCGGATACGACTTAATCCCCTCCGTCCCCTTTTTGTGGAGGAAGGCGATGGCACTGCGCGTTGTTCGACTGGGCAGCCCGCGCGCGCCCGGCGAGGGCCTGCGCATCGGCACGGTGCGGCGGCCGCCACGGGGCGTGCCGCGCAGCGAATTCGCCCGGCAGGATTGGTATGACGTGTGGTTTCCGACCCTGTCGCCCAGCCCGGCGCTGGTGAAGCTGGCGCACGCGGCGAAGACTGCGGCGGACTGGAACGCCTTCTTCCGTCACTTCAAGGCCGAGATGAAAGCGCCCGAGGCCGCCCATGCGCTGGATCTGCTGGCGGCACTGTCGCAGCACAGCGACATCGCCGTGGGCTGCTACTGCGAAGAGGAGGCGCATTGCCATCGCAAGGCGCTGCGCGAGCTGCTGGTGGCGCGTGGGGCGACGCTGGCTGGGGGATGATGGCGCGTCGCAGTAGATCCACGCCGTGCGTGGATGCGACATCGGTGCCGACCCACGGTCGGCACCCACCTGTATCAATTACAGGCCTTGCCTTCCACCTGCAGCTGCGCGGCGAACATCGTCACCTGCGGGATCTTGCCGGCGGCCGCCTGCTTCTTCGCTTCTTCCAGATAGATGCGCGACTGGCCCTGGCCATCCAGCGCCTGGGTGTTGTTGACCGGCAGCCGCCACACCCGCACCACCGCCTGCTGCGCCGGGCAGGCGGCATTGGGCACGCGGATCACGTCGTTGAGCTTCCAGCCCTTGTCGGCACTCGGCTGCGCCTTGGCGTAATCGACGAAGCGCGCGCGCGGCTGGCACTGCTCGCTGGTACGCACGGCGGAGAAGCGGTACGGCTCGGCGGCCTGGCCGGTGAACACGCCTTCCAGGCGTGCGCAGGCTTCGGGAATCTGCCGCAGCGTATGCACCGCGCCTACGGCCTGGGGTGCGCCGACCGCCCGCTGCAGTTCGGGGGTTTCCGCCGCGAGGGCCGGCAAGGCCGGGACCAGGGCGGCAAGCATCAGCAGGGACAGGCGCATGGGGAATCTCCGTCAGGACTGTGCGCAGGCTTGCAGAGGGTGGCTTAACGGGGTGCAAAGGTGCGCGCGCGCCGCTGCGCTCGCCGGGCGCGGCCCGGCGCTACCATCCGGGCGCGGAGGGACGCATACTGCGGGCACCAGGGAATGCTGAACACCGCCATACGTCGGACGACCGTTCCGGTCGGCACGGGTTGGTTACAGGCTGCAACCCGTCGTCCCCCTCGTGGTGCGGTTCATCGCCACTGGATGCTCACCATCCATTCTGCGGAGGGGTCTGATGCTGGAACGTCATGGGCTGTCACTGGCGCTGGGCTGCGCCATTCTCGCGATCCTCTACGGGATCATCTCGGCGCGCTGGATCCTGCGCCAACCCACCGGCAATGAACGCATGATCGCGATCGCCACCGCGATCCAGGAAGGCGCGCGCGCCTATCTCAACCGCCAGTACCTGACTATCGGCGTGGCCGGCGTGGTGCTGTTCGTGCTGGTCGGCGTGTTCCTCAGCTGGTACACGGCCATTGGTTTCGCGGTCGGCGCGGTGCTGTCCGGCGCGGCCGGCTACATCGGCATGAACGTCTCGGTCCGCGCCAACGTGCGCACCGCCGAGGCCGCTCGCAACGGCATCAGCGCGGCGATGGACGTGGCCTTCCGCGGCGGTGCCATCACCGGCATGCTCGTGGTCGGCCTAGGCCTGCTGGGCGTGGCCGGTTACTACGCACTGCTGCTGCGCATGGGGCTGCCGATGGAACAGGCGCTGCACGCCCTGGTCGGCCTCGCCTTCGGCTCCTCGCTGATCTCGATCTTCGCCCGCCTCGGCGGCGGCATCTTCACCAAGGGTGCCGACGTCGGCGCCGACCTGGTGGGCAAGGTGGAAGCCGGCATCCCCGAGGACGACCCGCGCAACCCGGCGGTGATCGCCGACAACGTCGGTGACAACGTGGGCGACTGCGCCGGCATGGCCGCCGACCTGTTCGAGACCTATGCGGTCACCGTCATCGCCACGATGCTGCTGGGCAGCCTGATGCTGAGCGAGGCCGGTGCCAATGCGGTGCTGTACCCGCTGGTGCTGGGCGGGGTGTCGATCATCGCCTCGATCATCGGCGCGTTGTTCGTGAAGGTGAAGCCCGGCGGCTCGATCATGGGCGCGCTGTACAAGGGCGTGATCGTCTCCGGCGTGCTGGCGGCCATCGCGTTCTATCCCATCACCACCGGGCTGATGAGCGACAACGTGCATGGCCCGCTGGCGCTGTACGGCTGCGCGCTGATCGGCCTGGTGCTGACCGGCCTGATCGTGTGGATCACCGAGTACTACACGGGCACGCAGTACAAGCCGGTGCAGCACGTGGCGCAGGCCTCGACCACCGGCCACGGCACCAACATCATCGCCGGCCTGGGCATCTCGATGAAGTCCACCGCGCTGCCGGTGGTGGCGGTGTGTGCGGCGATCTGGGGTGCGTATGCGCTGGCCGGCCTGTACGGCATCGCCATCGCCGCCACCGCGATGCTGTCGATGGCCGGCATGATCGTGGCCCTGGATGCGTACGGCCCGATCACCGACAACGCCGGTGGCATCGCCGAGATGGCCGAGCTGCCCTCGGACATCCGCGACATCACCGATCCGCTGGACGCCGTGGGCAACACGACCAAGGCGGTGACCAAGGGCTATGCAATCGGCTCGGCGGCACTGGCCGCGCTGGTGCTGTTCGCCGACTACACCCACAACCTGCAGGCGGCCAACCCGGGCCAGGAGTTCCGCTTCGACCTCAGCGACCATACGGTGATCATCGGCCTGCTGATCGGCGGCCTGATTCCCTACCTGTTCGGCGCGATGGCAATGGAAGCGGTCGGCCGCGCGGCCGGTGCGGTGGTGGAGGAAGTGCGGCGCCAGTTCCGCGAGATCCCCGGCATCATGCAGGGCACCGGCAAGCCGCAGTACGACAAGGCCGTGGACATGCTGACCCGCTCGACCATCCGCGAAATGATCGTGCCTTCGCTGCTGCCGGTGGCCGTGCCGGTGGTGGTGGGCCTGCTGCTGGGGCCACGCGCGCTGGGCGGCCTGCTGATCGGCACCATCGTCACCGGCCTGTTCGTGGCCATTTCGATGACCACCGGTGGCGGTGCCTGGGACAACGCCAAGAAGTACATCGAGGATGGCCACTTTGGCGGCAAGGGCAGCGAGGCGCACAAGGCCGCGGTGACCGGCGACACCGTCGGCGACCCGTACAAGGACACCGCCGGCCCGGCGATCAATCCGCTGATCAAGATCATCAACATCGTGGCGCTGCTGCTGGTGCCGCTGCTGTAGATCCACGCCATGCGTGGATGGGGTCGCCACGCCCCGTAGAGTCGGGGGGGGGGGGGGGGGGGGTGG
>JAFAFD010000435.1 GCA_023423675.1 Pseudomonadota bacterium
GGCGTGCGCGCCGCCACCGCCGGAATGAAGACCTGGTAGTAGGCGGTCTGCCCGTCCACCTTCACCGCACGGGATTCGAAGTGGCCACGCGCGCTGTCGGGCGTGCTGGCGCAGGCGGCCAGCATCAGCAGGGACAGCAGCGGCAGCAAGCGGCGGAAGGGAGCGATCATGGAGCCGTCTCAGTGGGTTTGGAATCGTTTTCATCGTAGCGCGGCCGAGATCGCAGCGCGTTCTGCAGCGCAATATCGGCGCACAGGCCACGTTGCCCTGTGCGGCGTGCCTCGCCAGAATGGCCACAACCAAAGGAATGGGAAGCCAACGTGAGTATTGGCAAGCGCGCGGCAGTTGGATTGGCCGCGGTTGTGGTGCTGGTGCTGGTGATGGCAGTGCAGTGGCACTGGCAGGGGGCACCGCAGCGCGGGGAGTCCCTGCATGTGACCGGGCAGGAGATGCAGGGCGCTGCCAGCATCTGGCAGCGGCAGGTTGCCCGCCCGTCAGGGCAGCCGCTCGAAACCGATCTGCAGGCCCGCTACGCATCGGCGAAGTGGTTGCTGCCGATGATCGATGGATTGAAGCAACGCTCATTGGCAGGCGATGCCGAGGCCAGCTACCTGCTCAGCCGCATCTACAACGAATGTACCGGGTACTTCGATCCGCAGATGTTGGACCTCTCCGCCATGCCTGCCGAGCAACGGGCCGCCAAGTACCGCAGCACGGCCTGGATGGGGCAACGCTGTGAGGGGATTGATGGCAACGAAGCGGCGCTGGCATGGGTGCGATACCGGCGCGTGGCCGCCGACCAAGGAGCGTTTGCCGCGCAGGTCGAAGACGTGTTCGAGGGCACGCGGGCGTACGGGGAGCCGAAGCTCTCGCCGGCAGACCAGAAGCGCGTGATCGAGTTGGCGTTGTCGGCCCAGGATCCCTACGCCTATCTGGCACTCTCGCGGGCGTTGGGCTATTCCGGTGATGGGTCGATGGCGGCCCTCAGTCCGTACCCGGCGGGCACGCAGTCCGACTCGGCGGCATGGATGCTGGCCGCCTGCGACCGCGGCCTGCCTTGCGGAGCAGACTCGCCACTGCTCCACCAGCTTTGCGCAACAGGCTCGATGTGCGGAGCAGGTTCGGTAGCCGAAGCACTGGGGTTGTCGATGTCGCCGGACGAACTGGACCATGCACGCGCGCGCGCTGCGTGGCTGCTGCGGAATTCCGGGCGTCGCCCGCCGCAGCCGTAGTGCGGGCCCGGTGATCGGCCAGCGCCGGATCAGCCCGGGCGCGGGAAACTGGCGATGATGTCCAGCTGCTCCTGCGCCTCGGCGTTGCCCTCGGCAGCGGCGGCCTGCACCTGCGCCATGTCCGGGTGCATCACCACCAGCAGCGGGTTCTCGCACACCGGGCAGTCGTACTCGGTGGCGTCCTCGTCCAGCTCCATCACCATCGCCCGCGCGTTGCCTTTCCACTCGCAGGCGGCACAGGTGTGCATCTGCTCACGCCAACCGGGCTGGAAGTAGTTTTCAATCGTGGTGGCCATGGGGGCGTCCGGAAGGTCATGCAGCTGGGGTCAGAGCCCTGCTGCGCAGGGATCCGACCCCGTGCGGGGAATCAGTGCAGCAGAATGAGGGTGGCCAGGCCGAGGAAGCTGAAGAAGCCCATCACGTCGGTCACGGCAGTCACCACCACGGTGCCGGCCACGGCCGGGTCCACGTTCATGCGCTTGAGCAGCAGCGGCAGCAGCACGCCGGCCAGCGCCGCGGCGAGGAAGTTGATGATCAGCGCGAGGGTGATCACCAGCGACAGCAGCAGGCTGTGGAACCACAGGAACGCGATGAGCCCGACCAGCAGGCCGATCAGCGTGCCGTTGATCAGCGCCACGCGCGCTTCCTTCCACAGCAGGATGCGCGCATTGCTCTGGCCCACCTGGCCCAGCGCGATGCCGCGCACCATCAGGGTCAGCACCTGCACCGCCGCATTGCCGCCGACGCCGGCGACGATCGGCATCAGTACTGCCAGCGCCACCACCTTCTGCAGGGTCAGTTCGAACTGGCCGATCACGCTGGCGGCGAGGAACGCCGTGCACAGGTTGATGCCCAGCCAGACCACGCGGCCGCGCCCGGCACGCTTGATCGCCGAGAACAGATCCTCTTCTTCGTCCAAGCCGGCCGCGCCCAGTGCCTGGTGCTCGGCCTGCGAACGGATGATGTCCACCACGTCATCGATGGTGATGCGGCCGAGCAGGATGTTGTTGTCGTCCACCACCGGCGCGGACACCCAGTCATGGTCGGAGAACTGCCGGGCGACTTCCTGGTCGCTCTCGCCGACGTCGATGGCTGGCTGTTCGTCATCGATCAGGCGGTTGATCGGCGTGGTGTCTTCATTGGTGACCAGCGCGGCCAGCGACACGCGGCCCAGGTACTGGTGGCGGCGGCTGACCACGAACAGGTGATCGGTATGGTCGGGCAGTTCGCCACGCAGGCGCAGGTAGCGCAGCACCACGTCGACGTTGACGTCGGCGCGCACGGTCACCACATCCGGGTTCATCAGTCGGCCGGCGCTGTCCTCGGGATACGACAGCACCTGTTCCAGGCGCTCGCGGTTCTCGCGGTCCATCGACTTGAGGACCTCGTCGATGACCGTATCGGGCAGGTCCTCGACCAGGTCGGCCAGGTCATCGATGTCCAGGTCTTCGACCGCGGCGATGATTTCGTCGGGGTCCATGTCCGCGAGCAGGCTCTCGCGCACTTCCTCGCCGACGTGGACCAGCACCTCGCCATCGTCCTCGGGATCGACCAGCCCCCACACCACTTCGCGCTTGCCCGGGGGCAGCGATTCGAGCAGGTTGCCGATCTCGGCCGGCGCCAGCGTGTTGACGAGCCGACGCACCGGCCCCAGCCGGCCGCTATCCAGTGCATCGGACAGCATCCGCAGTTGGCGTGCAGTCTTGTCGTGGCGTACGGCTTCAGCCATCACAGCTCCCGCGGGAAGAGAAAAGCCGCGATCCCGGCAAGGATGCGGCAACAGGGGTGTTCAGCGCGTCATTATCGCAAGCGGATGTTTCAACGCATAGCCGCCGGGCATGGCCCGGGGCTACCGGGGACGCGTTGTGGTGGTAACGCCGGGCCGCGCACGGCGAGCGCGTAGCGCGGCAGTCAGACCGCGTCGGCCACCAGCGCCAGCCAGCGTTCGATGCCGCGGCGGTCGCGCGCGGCCAGCAGTTTGGGTGCGCGTGCGCGCAGCGCCGCCAGATCGCTTTCGCGCACGGCACGGCGTACCTCCAGCAGGGTGCCGGGGTGCAGGCTGAATTCGGTCAGGCCCAAGGCCAGCAGCAGCGGGGTCATCCGCGCATCACCGGCGATCTCGCCGCAGACGGCTACCGGAATGCGGTGGCGCGCGCCGGTGT
>JAFAFD010000440.1 GCA_023423675.1 Pseudomonadota bacterium
AAGAACCCGGTCACCCAGTTCGACAAGAACGACGTGGAAGAAGTCGGCCTGGTGAAGTTCGACTTCCTCGGCCTGCGCACGCTGACGATCATCGACTGGGCGGTGAAGGCGATCAACAAGCGCCACGAGCGCGCCGGCATCCCGCCGGTGGATATCGCCGCGATCCCGCTGGACGATGCGCCCACCTACAAGGACATCTTCGCCAACGGCAACACCGGTGCGGTGTTCCAGTTCGAATCCTCGGGCATGCGCCGCCTGCTGAAGGACGCGCGCCCCGACCGTTTCGAAGACCTCATCGCGCTGGTGTCGCTGTACCGACCCGGCCCGATGGACCTGATTCCTTCCTTCAACGCGCGTAAGCACGGGCAGGAAGAAATCATCTATCCCGATCCGCGCACCGAAGCGATCCTGAAAGACACCTACGGCATCATGGTGTACCAGGAGCAGGTGATGCAGATGGCGCAGATCGTCGGCGGCTACTCGCTGGGCGGCGCCGACCTGCTGCGCCGTGCGATGGGCAAGAAGGTGCCGGCCGAAATGGCCAAGCACCGCGAGATCTTCCGCGAGGGTGCGGCCAAGGACGGCGTGGACGAAGCCAAGGCCGATGCGATCTTCGACCTGATGGAGAAGTTCGCCGGCTACGGCTTCAACAAGTCGCACGCCGCCGCCTACGCGCTGGTCAGCTACCAGACCGCCTGGCTCAAGCGCCATTACCCGGCCGAGTTCATGGCGGCCACGCTGTCCTCGGACCTGGACAACACCGAAAAGGTGGTCGGCTTCCTGGACGAGGTGCGCAACCTCGGCCTGACCGTGCTGCCGCCGAAGGTGAACCACTCTGCGTTCATGTTCGAAGCGGTCACGCCGGACACCATCCAGTACGGCCTGGGCGCGATCAAGGGCGTCGGCCAGGGTGCCTGCGAAGCCGTGGTGGACGAGCGCCTGAAGGGCGGCGACTACAAGGACCTGCTCGACTTCTGCACCCGCGTCGGTTCGGCCAAGCTCAACCGGCGCACGCTGGAAGCAATGATCAACTGCGGCGCGCTGGACGAGCTGGGCCACAACCGCGCCTCGCTGATGCTGCAGCTGCCGGAGGTGATCAAGGCCACCGACCAGATGGCGCGCGAGCGTGCGTCGGGCCAGAACTCGCTGTTCGGCGGCCCGGACCCGAGCGCGGTGACCATCCAGCTGGACCTGGTGGAAGCCGAGGAATGGCCGCTGCTGCAGCGCCTCAACGGCGAGCGCGACACGCTGGGCTTCTACCTCAGCGGGCATCCGTTCGATCCGTGGCGCGATGATGTGCGCGACCTGGTCGGCAACGACCTGGGCTCGGTGGAGAAGATCTGGAGTTCCAGCAACAGCGGTGGCGGCGGTGGCAACGGCGGCGAGAAGCGCTGGCGCCCGGAAGTGCCGACCGTGCTGGCCGGCCAGGTGGTCGGCGTGCGCCGCAAGGGCGAAAGCCAGATCTTCATCCAGCTCGAGGATGGCCGCGGCCGCGTCGAGTGCAGCGCGTTCTCCGATGCCATGGCCGAGTTCGGCCACCTGATGACCAAGGATCGCATCCTGGTGGTCAAGGGTGGCCTGCGCGAGGACGAGTTCAACGGCGGCTACGCGTTGCGCATCCGCCAGTGCTGGGACTTCGATGAGGTCTGCGCCAACTACGCCACGCGCCTGTCGCTGCGCCTGGACCTGCGCCAGCAGCGCCCGGTCTGGGAACGCGTCAATGCCCTGCTCGACCGCCATCGTCCCGGGCGCACACCGCTGCGCCTGGACCTGCTGCTGAAGGGCCCGCAGGGCGGCGTGGCCGGCATGCTCGACGTGTCCGGGCAGAGCGCGGTGCGCATCGACTCCAAGCTGATGGAGGCGCTGCGCGCCGATCCGGCCGTGCGCACGCTGAAAGTGCGCTACAGCCCGCCGTGGGCCAACTGAGGTTGGCCCACGCGTTGCGTTTTTCCGTTGTTGCCATCAAGGACGATAGACCGTCATGAAACTGCTGTTTCCCATCTTTGCCGTCATGGCCCTGGCCGCTTGTTCGTCCAAGGTCGATTTCGAGATCGACAACCCGACCGACACGCCGCTGGCCATCCGCATCGATGGCAAGGACCTGCCGGTGGCCGCCAATGCATCGCGTGCGGTCAGCCTGGCCCCGGGTGAGCACCAGCTGCACACCGATCACCTGGGCGACGTGCGTTTCATCGTGTATGCCGGCAGCCGTGGTGGCCTGATCAACCCGACCCTGAGCGAGTACGTGACCGCGCGCGAGATCTACGTGACCGGCGAGGACAAGCTGAAGAACTTCGGCAGCAGCGGGCTGGGCATGGAACTGGGCGGGGTGCAGTTCAAGGGCCCGTACGAGAAGCACCACGGCCTGTTCATCGACAAGAACTGGAACTTCGGCGTGCGCCAGCCGTTCCCCGAAGAACAGATCGTGGCCCACGTGGATGCCAGCGGCGGCAAGATCAGCACCAAGGTGTTCACCGCCCCGGACTTCATCGACTACGTGGAACAGAGCATGGGCGAGCCAGGTGCGTTCAAGCGTGAGCAGCCGGCCGGCTACGTGGCCCCGGTCTACACGCTGGAACCGGCCCCGGCCACCCTGCCCGCGCTGGACCCGGCCTTCGAGGCGCACGCCGGCCCGATGCGCGAGCTGTATGCGCGCTGGCTGAAGGCCAGCACCGCCTCGGAGCAGAAGGCCCTGCGCAAGGAAGACTTCCAGGTCAGCATGGCCTTCACCCAGGCCACCATGACCTTGGGCTCGACCCTGCCGGTGGCCGCCAACGAGGCCTACAACGACTTCGTCACCGTGCGCAGCACCGAAATGGCCCGCAGCGCTGTGGTCCTGCCCTGAGCTGACTGGCGCCCCCTGCCCGGCTGGGGTACCGTCGCCTTCCAGACGAAGGCGTACGGGCCATTGCTGCGCATTCGGCTAGAATTCCCCTCTTCTTTACACGACGGCTTCCGATGAATCCGAACTACCTCGACTTCGAGCAACCCATCGCCGACCTGGAAGCCAAGATCCAGGAACTGCGCAACGCCAGTGCCGGACCGGCGGTCAATGTCGAGGCCGAGGTTCACGCCCTCCAGGACAAGCTGCGCCTGCGCACCGCGCAGATCTTCCGCAACCTGACCTCGTGGCAGGTGCTGCAGCTGGCCCGCCACCCGTCGCGCCCGTACACCGCCGATTACCTGCGCATCATCTTCGATGAGTTCCAGGAACTGGCCGGTGACCGCGCCTTCGCCGACGACAAGGCCATCATGGGCGGCCTGGCCCGCATCAACGGCCGCTCGGTGATGGTGATCGGCCATCAGAAGGGCCGCGACACCAAGGAAAAGATCAAGCGCAACTTCGGCATGCCCAAGCCGGAGGGCTACCGCAAGGCGCTGCGCCTGATGAAGATGGCCGAGCGTTTCGGCCTGCCGGTGCTGACCCTGATCGACACCGCCGGCGCCTGGCCGGGCATCGACGCCGAATCGCGCGGCCAGTCCGAAGCGATTGCGCGCAACCTGATGGAAATGGCCGAGCTGAAGGTGCCGATCATCTGCACCGTCATCGGTGAAGGTGGCTCCGGCGGCGCGCTGGCGCTGGGCGTGGGCGACCGCACCGTGATGCTGGAATACGCGGTGTACTCGACCATCACTCCGGAAGGGTGCGCCTCGATCCTGTGGAAGGACGCCGGCAAGGCCAAGGACGCCGCCGAACAGCTGGGCCTGACCGCCCCGCGCCTGAAGGATCTGGGCCTGGTGGACAAGGTGGTGCGTGAGCCGACCGGCGGCGCCCACCGCAACCCGACCCAGATGGCCAAGCGCCTGAAGGCCGTGCTGCTGAACGAGCTGGAAGCGCTGGACGGCCTGTCCACCGAACAGCTGCTGGAACAGCGCTACACCCGCCTGCGCAGCTACGGCACCTACGAAGCGGCATAAGCCTGGTAGTGCCGGCCGCTGGCCGGCAACATGTACGGGATTGCAGAAACGAAAGAGCCGGGCAGATGCCCGGCTATTTCGTTTGCCCGTTGACGGCATCCAAGCCTCAGAACGGCTTGGCCAGCACCAGCCAGACGATCGGGATGAAGGCCAGCAGCGGGATCTCGTTGATCCAGCGCAGCGCGCGCGAGGACGGCAGCGCACGGCCCTTGGCCACGCCCCTCAGCAGGCGCCCGGTCCAGATGAAGTACACCAGCAGCAGCACCACCAGGCCCAGCTTCGCATGCAGCCAGCCGGCGCCACCGGGCGCGACCATGGTCGGGAAATCGGGGATGACCTTGTAGCCCAGCCACAGCACCAGGCCTAGCACGAAGGCCAGGCCGAACATCGAATGGCCGAAACGGTACAGGCGAAGACCCATCAGCTGCAGGCGCTCGTCCACCGCCGGCTGGCCCGCCGTCTCGGCCAGGTTCACCAGGATGCGCGGCAGGTAGAACACCGTTGCCATCCAGGCGACCACGAACACGAGGTGGAAGGTCTTGACCCAGTAATAGCTCTGCATGCGCTCGCTCCGGCGGCTGGCGGGGATGGGCGCCCATTGTCGCAGTAGAGCCACCCCATGGGTGGATGCCGCGGCCAATCGACGCACTCACCATCGCAGCCACGCATGGCGTGGCTCTACTGCCGGTTCGCCCGCCGGTTGCAGTAGAGCCATCCCATGGATGGCTGCCCACCGCACCATCGCAGCCACGCACGGCGTGGCTCTACTGACGGTTCGCCCGCCGGTCGCAGTAGAGCCACCCCATGGGTGGGTGCCGCGGCCAATCGACGCACCCGTGGCCGCGACGCCGTACGATAGGCGCCGTTTTCCCCCTCTACGTGCCCTGCCCCATGGACAAGACCTACGACGCCGCCTACTTCCAACGCTGGTACCGCCGTGCCGACATCGGCGGCAGCGCCCGCCTGGCGCGCAAGGTCGCCCTGGCCGTGGCCACCGCCGAGTACTACCTGGAACGACCGGTGCGCAGCGTGCTCGACATCGGCTGCGGCGAAGGCGCCTGGCGCGCGCCGCTGCTGAAGCTGCGTCCGAAGGTCCAATACCTTGGCTTCGACAGCAGCGAGTACGCTGTGCGCCGTTACGGACGTACCCGCAACCTGCACGTGGCCAGCTTCGGTGATTTCGCCTGGCTGCGGCCGTGCGCCCCGGTCGACCTGCTGGTGTGTTCTGACGTAATGCACTACGTGCCCGACCGCGAGCTGCGGGCCGGCCTGGCCGGCGTGGCCGAGCTGACCGCCGGCGTGGCCTTCCTGGAGACCTTTGCTGCCGAGGATGAGTTCGACGGCGACCACGAGGGCTTCCAGGCACGGCCGGCGCGCTGGTACCGCCGCGAGCTGGCCCGCCAGGGCCTGCAGGCCATCGGTTCACACCTGTGGCTGGGCCCCGGCCTGGCCGACGAGGCCGCCGCGCTGGAAAAGATGTGAATCCGGATTCATTATTTTTGCCCGACTTAACCTGCGGGACACCCGGATGAGATATGCTGCGCGGCAACATATGACCATACATATTCGGTCGTCATGCTCTATCAACTACACGAACTGACCCGCAACCTGCTCGCCCCCTGGGTGCACCAGGCCCAGGCCAACGCCAGATTCTTCGCCAACCAGGGCCACTGGTGGTCGCAGATGCCGGGCGCTGATCGCCTGGCGGCGGTCAATGAACTCTTCCATCGCATCGGCAAGGATTACGAGAAGCCCGAATGGGGCATCAACGAAATCGAGGTCGAAGGCGAGCGCGTGCCGATCGTCGTGCACGAGGAAGTGAGCAAGCCGTTCTGCAAGCTGCTGCGCTTCAAGCGCCACAGCAACGAAGCCGACCAGCTGCACACGATGCTCAACCAGCCGTTCGTGCTGGTGGTGGCGCCGCTGTCGGGCCACCACGCCACGCTGCTGCGCGATACCGTGCGCACGCTGCTGCGCGACCACCGCGTGTACGTCACCGACTGGGTGGACGCACGCATGGTGCCGGCCAGCGAAGGTGAGTTCGGCCTGGACGATTACATCGCCTACATCCAGGAGTTCATCCGCCACCTCGGCGTCGAGCGCCTGCATGTGGTGAGCGTGTGCCAGCCGACCGTGCCGGTATTGGCTGCGGTTTCGCTGATGGCCAGCCGTGGCGAGCCGACCCCGCGCACGCTGGTGATGATGGGTGGCCCGATCGATGCGCGCTGCAGCCCGACCGCAGTGAACAACCTGGCCACGCAGAACCCGCTGTCGTGGTTCGAGAACAACGTCATCCACACCGTGCCGGCCAGCTACCCCGGCGCCGGCCGTCGCGTGTACCCGGGCTTCCTGCAGCACGCCGGCTTCCTGTCGATGAACCCCAGCCGCCACTTCAGTTCGCACTGGGATTTCTACACCGACCTGGTCAAGGGCGATCTGGAAGACGCCGACGCGCACCGCAATTTCTATGACGAGTACAACGCCGTGCTCGACATGCCGGCCAAGTACTACCTGGATACCATTTCGGTGGTGTTCCAGGACTTCCTGCTGCCGCGTGGCGAGTGGGTGGTCAACGGCGAGAAGGTCGACCCGTCGGCCATCCGCGATACCGCCCTGCTGAGCATCGAAGGCGAGCTGGATGACATCGCCGGCCTCGGCCAGACCGAAGCGGCGCAGGCGCTGTGCACCGGCATCGCGGCCGACCGCCGCGAGCACTTCATCGTCGAAGGCGCCGGCCACTACGGCATCTTCAGCGGCCGCCGCTGGCGCGAAGTGGTGTACCCGAAGGTGCGCGATTTCTTCGCCGCCCATGCCGAAGCACCGGCCGCCAAGGCCACGAAGAAGAAGAGCAACGTCACCCCGTTGCGGCGCAAGGCGGGGTAAGACCCCGCCGTGGGGGGCGGCCGGCTCCCGGTAGATGCCAACCTTGGTTGGCGCTCTTCCCTGGATACCGACGCCTGATGGTTCGTGCCAACCAAGGTTGGCACCTACCACTGCAGGATCCGCCCCTGGCCTGTTACAACCGCACCAGCAGGTTCTTCGCCAGCAGCCCATGCAGCTTGCCGATGCCGCGTGCCAGGTGCATCGTCACCAGCAGCAGCAGCGCGCCCACCACCGCCAGCACCGGCGTGAACGCCAGCGGCAGCACGTTGGTGCCATCGATGTAGATGCTCGGCGCGGTCGAGTCGAACAGCGCTGCCACCGGCGACCAGATGAAGGCCAGCGACACCGCCAGCAGGGTCACCGCGATGGTGAAGTAGACGATGCCCAGCGGCAGCATCAGCAGGAAGTACAGCAGCGTCAGCCAGGTGCGGCCATCGGTGAACATGTCGCCGATGCGCTGCAGCCAGGTGCGGCTGCGGTCGGTGTACTGCGGCCGGCGCGGCATGCGCTCACCCAGCAGCGCTTCCACCAGCCGCCCTTCCAGCAGCGCCAGCCCGCGCACCGAACCGAAGAACAGCACCGTCAGCGGTATGCCTATGATCAGGATCATCAGGCCCAGCGACAGCGACAGCCCGGTCACCACCCAGGTGAAGAAGAAGGTGCCCGTGGCCAGCGACAGCAGCATGTAGAACAGCGCGCCATAGGTGTGCGGGTCCAGCACGACGCCGAAGAAACGCGCCATCAGCGAACGCTGCACCGGCGCAGCGGGCGACGCGACCGGTGCCACGCCACTGGCCTCGGCAGCGGCGCGCAGCACCGGGCTGGTGTCGGCACGCGGCGTGCGCAGCGCGCGGTTCACCGTCACCTCGGTCTCGCGATAGATCTCGGCCACTTCCTCCGGCGCGCCGTAGCTGCCGGCCACGTCGGCGATCACCTCGGCCTCGCTGCGGCCCGGCTGCGCGGCCAGTTCCGAGCGCAGGTACTCCTCGGCGTCGTACAGGGCGTCCTGCACCATCGCCGGATCGGCACCCTGCAGGGCCGCGCGCAGCTGCGCCAGGTACTGCGCGATCGTGGTGGGCAGGCCACTGCCTGCCAGGTTCTGCTCGTTCATTGCGGTACCCCCTCCAACACGGAATCGACGGAATCGCGGGTGGCCTGCCAGGCCTGGCGCCACTGCGCCAGCACCTCGTGGCCACGTTCATTGATGCGGTAGTAGCGCCGCGGCGGCCCACTGCTGGACGGCTCGACGTGGCTTTCCAGCAGGCCGGCGCCCTCCAGGTTGCGCAGCACCGGGTACAGCGCGCTCTGCTTGCCGCTCAGCACGCCCTCACCCACGCGCTCCAGCTCCTTGGCGATCAGGTAGCCGTACAGCGGCTCCCCGGCCCGGGCCAGCACCGCCAGCAGGGCCAGCGACACGGTTCCGGCGCTGAGCTCCTTCTGGAACTTCTTCAG
>JAFAFD010000368.1 GCA_023423675.1 Pseudomonadota bacterium
CGCGGGCGGCGCCCCCCCCCCCCACGTTCCCTATCTGCCGGCTCAGTACGGAATCCAGGCATCGCGCCAGGCCGAGCCCACGCCGGGGCGGTACGGTTCGGCGTTGATGTTGCACCACGCGCCTTCCGGGAACGGGCGGCAGGCATACAGCTTGCCGTCAGTGCCCTTCACCACGGTCTGCCCCGGCACATAGCTGCCGATGCCCGCCGGGTAGACGTAGTCATAGTCGCCGTCGGGCGGGTCCACCGGATCCACCGGATCAGGCACCTTGGTATCCAGCTGGAAACGATGCCCCGGACGCAGGTACACGCGGTTCTCGGTGGCCGAGGCCACGGGCGTGATCACGCCATTGCGCAGGATACCCACCCGCGCCTGCGCGGCGCTGGCATTGACCTTGCGGGCCAGCACCAGCGGCCACTGCGTCGGTGCGGTCTGGCCACTGGCCAGCACCACGTCCACCTGCTCCACATCGTTGCCCGCTGTATTGAACACGCGCAGCGAGACCGTGGTGCCCACCTCCAGCGCGCCGCGTGCGGTCACCGCACCGGCATCCTGCCACTGCGGTGGCGGGGTCACGTCACCGCCTTCGAAGCGCACGTCGGCACAGGTGTAGAACGCCTCCTGCGAATCCGAGCGCTGCCAGGTGTTGTAGATCACGTGCTGGCCCGAGCGCTTGGGCAGCGGGCAGTCCAGCTTGTACACGCCACCTTCGGACAGCGGCACGTCGCCCAGGGTGCAGAACGCTTCCAGGTCCGACCAGCGCAGGCCGTCGCTGGCCTTCCAGCCATCGCGGGTGACGTAGAACTTCCACTCGCGGGTGGCATGCGGTGCCGGTGCCAGGAACTCGAAGGTATAGCGACCGTTGGCATTGGCGCGGATCGGCGACGTCGTCCAGTCGCTGCGGTCCAGGTCCAGGCCGCGGTACTTGCTGTTGCCGCCGCTGCACAGCTGGCCATCGGGCACGACCGCCTGATGGTTGCCATTGGCGTTGGCCTGGTTGATGCCGGCCCAGTCGTAGAACGGCTGCGCACCGCCCACGTTCTTGGCGGCGGCACAGGCGGGGTTGGTCGGATTCTCCGGATTGCCCTGGTAACAGGCGTAGATGCGGCTCATCGGCTTGGACAGCGTGCCGTGCGCCTGCGCGCTGCCGGGCAGGAAGAGCCCTGCGGACAGCGTCGCGGCGACGGCGAGCAGGAGGCGTGTTTGCATGGGGTGCGTCCCTGGACGTGTGGAAGAGGGGGCAGTCTCCACGCCACGTGTCGCCCCTGCCATGCAATTCGTCCTAAAAGTGCACGAATGCGAACGCGTTAACCGTTTCCATGCGAAGTGGGCCGCAAAGTCCGCCTGCTGCAGGCATGTGCACGGCAGCGCCTGCAACAGCGGTTTCGCCAGAACGCGCTAGGATGCAGGCATTGCCTGGCACGCACGGACCGCATGTCCCTGGATCTCCCCACCATCGGTGTACTCGGCCTGCTGCTGTGCATCGGCATTGCGACGGGCTTTTCGCTGCTGCTGGTGGTGCTGCGCGGGCAGCCGGTGCTGCGTTTGTGGACAGCCAGCCTGTGGCTGCTGACCCTGGGCGTGATCCTGATGGGGCTGCGCCCCTGGCTGCCGCAGGTGCCGGCCATCCTCGGCGGCAACGCGGCGCTGGCGGCCTCCAGCGTACTGATGCTGCGCGGCATGGCCCTGCACCTGGGGCAGCCGATGCCGCTGTGGCGCGCGCTGGGCCTGGTCGCGGCCTTCATGGCCGGCATCTTCCTGTTCCTGGTGCCATGGCCCAGCCTGCAGGTGCGCCTGCACGTGGCCAGCGTGTTCGCGATCATCATCAACAGCTGGATCGCCGCGCTGCTGCTGCGCCATGCGCCGCCGGCACAGCGCATCAGCTGCCGGCTGGCGGCGGCGGTGTTCCTCGCCGAAGCGGCGGTCTACGTCGTGCGCCTGTTCCTGCCGCCAGATGCCGATGCGGGCGAAGACATCATGCGGGCGGGCTCGCCGATGTTCCTCACCTACCTGGGCGGGATGATGCTGGAACTGGCGCGCTGCTTCGCGCTGGTTCTGCTGCTGCTCGAACACCTGCTGGTGGATCTGCGCCGCGCCGCCCGTACCGATGGCCTCACCGGCCTGCTCAACCGCAGTGCGGTGCTGGCCGACGGGACCGACCAGCTGCAGCAGGTGCGCCGCCTGCAGCGCCCGCTGGCGGTGCTGCTGCTGGACGTGGACCACTTCAAGGCCATCAATGACCGTTGGGGGCATCTGGCTGGCGACCAAGTGCTGCAGCATTTCACCGGCGTGCTGGAGCACTGCGCACGCGACCACGTGCACTTGCTCAGTCGCTATGGCGGCGAGGAATTCCTGTTGCTGCTGCCCGGCAGCGCCAGCGAAGCGGAGCGCCTGGCCACGGTCATCCGTCATGCACTGCAGCAACGGCCGGCGCCGCTGGGTACCGGCCCAGTGGCAGTGACCGCCAGCATCGGCCTGGCCATGGATGACGGCCACAGCGATCTGGCCGGGCTGATCGCCCGCGCCGATGCCGCGCTGTACCGGGCCAAGGCCGAAGGCCGCGACCGGTTGGTGGCGGCTGCCGAAACGGCCTAGCGCGATTGCCCATCGCCGCCAGCGCCGGGGCCGTGTAAGTTTGTTCGAAGAATGGGTCACATCTGCCACGGCGCCGCGTCGTGGTCGACAGGAACGTCCTCCAGGGGAATCAAGCACGATGCAAAAACACCTTTTCCGACTGGCCAGGCGATCGGCCAGCCTGCTGTTTGCCGGCGCGGTGCTGGCCGGCTGCAGTCCAACCGCTCCCGGTGCCGCCGACGGCAACGACACGCCGAGCCAGCGTTACGGGACGATCGAGTTCCGTCCGTGCACGCTGACCACGGTCGGCGCCAGCGCGAACGTCGAAGCCCAGTGCGGCACGCTGCAGGTGCCCGAAGACCGCGCCCATCCCAAGGGCCGCAGGATCGACCTGCGCATTGCCTGGCTGGAATCGGATGACAGCGGCAACAGCCAGCCGGATCCCGTCTTCTTCCTCGCCGGTGGCCCCGGCCAGGCGGCCAGCGAAGTGGCGGTCATCGTCGATACCGCGCTGCGCCAGGTGCGCAAGCAGCGCGATGTGTTCCTGATTGACCAGCGCGGCACCGGCGGTTCCAATCCGCTCAGTTGCCTGGGCGCGGACGGCAAGGTGCTGCGGATGGACG
>JAFAFD010000378.1 GCA_023423675.1 Pseudomonadota bacterium
GCGCCGGGCCATGCCCGGCGGGGGCCTTACCGCCAGAAATACCAGGCCGCTGCAGCCAGCAGCGCGCCGAACAACAGCACCTGCACCAGCACGTACAGCACGCCGCTGTCGCGCGTTTCCGCCTGCAGCCGCTGCTGCAGCGCATCGCTCACATCCGGCACATGTGCCTGCTGTTCCTGCTCGCGCAGCGCCTGCGACAGCGCGCGCGCATCGGCATCGCGGGGGTCGTTGGCTTCGCTCACAGCAGCTCTCCGGCGGTGGCGCGGCGCGTCAGCTCCTGTTTCAGGGTCTGCCGCGCGCGGAACAGGTGGCTCTTGATGGTACCTCGCGCCAGCCCGGTCACCTGTTCGATCTCGACCAGATCGAAATCCTCCAGGTAGTGCAGGCCCACGATCAGGCGCTGCGGCGGGGTCAGCCGTTCCAGCGCCGCGCCGAGCTGGCGTCCAGCCTGCAGCGCCTCACTCAGCTCGGCCGGGCCGGGCCCCTCGTCGCCGATGCCCAGTTCCTCGGGCACCTCCACCGCCACCATCCACTGCATCTCCAGCCGGCGGCGGCGCAGGTGCTGCAGCGCAGTGGTGTAGGCCACCCGCGAAACCCAGGTGCGCAGCGAGGATTCGAAGCGGAACCGGTGCAGCTGGCGGAACACCGCCAGAAAGGTCTCCTGCAGCAGGTCGGCGACCTGGTCACGGTCACCTACCATGCGCCCGATCACATGCGCACAGGTGCGTTGATGGGCCTGTACCAGCTGCGCGAACGCCGCCTGCGAGCCATCGATGATGGCAGCCACCAGCGCGCGGTCGTCCTCCCACGCAGCCGGTGCCTCCACCAGGGCGTCGCGACGACGCCCGCGCAGTGCGGCCAGGGCACCGCCCAGCAGGCTCATGCGCAATGCACTCCGGGCGCCCGTGGCATGTGCCGGTCAGCCCCTGCTGACGGCGGGACGGGTGAAGTGCCACGCCAGCAGCTGGCCGAGGCCGGCACTGCCGGCGAGCGCGGCGGCGGCACCGAAGGTCAGCTCGCGGGCGCCGATGGCTTCCAGCAGGGCCATCGCCAGGGCCAGGCAGACCAGGCTGATGCCCCAGCGCAGCGCACCCTGGCGGCGGCGCTCTTCTTCCAGCCCGGCCAGCGAGCGGATCACCTCCTCCGGCACGTGCGGGGCAACGAGCTTGCTGCGTGCACGCGCATCGGCGACGGCATGGATCGCGTAGGCGATGCAGATGAAGAGGGTGATCGGGATGAGTTCCTGCATGGTCGTGCTCCTGTCCGGTGAATGATGCGGGTTCAGGAGATTGGATGCGCAGGCCCGGCGACCGGTTGCACCACTTTGCCAATCCCGCTGCCATGACCTGTGGCCCCCTCCCCCGGCCCGGGCGGCTGCTACCCTTGCCCGGTTTCCTCATCTGGTGCCGTCCGCCCATGTCCCGAGTGCTGCCCCTGTCCCTTCTGCTGTCGGCCGTGCTGGCCGCACCGGCCGCGCATGCTGCGCCGACGCCTATCACCATCGAACAGGCCATGGCCGACCCGGACTGGATCGGTCCGCCGGTCGAGAAGGCCTGGTGGTCCTGGAACAGCCAGCAGGTCGAGTACCAGCTCAAGCGCAGCGGCAGCCCGGTGCGCGACACCTTCCGCCAGCCGCTGGCCGGTGGCGCCGCCGCGCAGGTGGCCGATGACCAGCGCGGCACCCTGGACGTGGCCGAGCCGGTCTACGACCGCAGCCGCAGCCGCAGCGCCTTCGTCCGCAACGGCGATGTGTTCGTGCGCGACCTGCGCAGCGGCGCGCTGACCCAGCTGACCCGCAGCAACGAGCGCGCGGCCGGCGTGAACTTCGCCGCCGACAACGGCGTAATCTGGCGCGTGGGCCAGAACTGGTTCCACTGGACCGCCGCCAGCGGCGTGCAGCAGGTGGCCAGCCTGAAGGCCGAGAAAGACCCGGCCAGCAAGCCCAAGGACGACCTGCTGCGCGACCAGCAGCTGCGTACCCTGGAAACCCTGCGCCGCGACCGCGACCAGCGTGAAGCGCTGAAGGACCAGGACCAGCGCTGGCGCCAGGCCGACCCGACCCGCGCGGCGGCCCCGATCTACCTGGGCGCCGACGTGGAGATCGCCGACAGCCTGCTGTCGCCGGACTTGGGCCACCTGATCGTGGTGACCAAGCCGAAGGACTTCGACGACGGCCGCACCAGCAAGATGCCGCTGTACGTGACCGAATCCGGCTACGAGGAAAGCGAGGACACCCGCACCCGCGTCGGCCGCAACGGCTTCGAGCCGCACACCCTGTGGTACGTGGACGTGCGCACCGGCAAGGCTGAGAAGCTCTCGCTGTCGGGCCTGCCGGGCATCGGCACCGACCCGCTGGCCGAGCTGCGCCGCAAGGCCGGCAAGGACCCGCTGAAGGGCGACCGCAGCGTGCAGGTGATGAGCGACTTCATGGGCGGCGGCATGCGCTGGAGCGCCGATGGCCAGCAGGCCGCGGTGATGCTGCGTGCCAACGACAACAAGGACCGCTGGATCGTCAGCATCGGCAGCGACGGCCGCGTGCAGACCCGCCACCGCCTGACCGACAACGCCTGGATCAACTGGGGCTTCAACGATTTCGGCTGGATGGCCGATGGCCGCACCCTCTGGCTGCTGTCCGAAGAGTCCGGCTTCTCGCACCTGTACACCCAGGCCGGTTCGGCCAAGCCGCAGGCGCTGACCAGCGGCAAGTGGGAAACCTCCGCGCCGGTGCTGTCGGCCGACGGCAAGGGCTTCTACTTCCTGTGCAACCAGCAGGCGCCGCACGACTATGAAGTCTGCGCGGTCGACACCGGCAACCGCCAGGTGCGCGAGCTGACCAGCCTCAACGGCGTGGAAGACTTCTCGCTGTCGCCCGATGGCCAGCAGCTGCTGGTGCGCTACTCGGCCGCCTACCTGCCGACCCAGCTGGCCGTGGTGCCGAGTGCCGGTGGCCAGGCACGCGTGCTGACCGACACCCGCACCGCCGAGTACAAGGCGCGCGAGTGGATCCAGCCGAAGCTGGTGGCGGTGCCGTCCAAGCACGGTGCCGGCGTGGTCTGGGCCAAGTACTACGAGCCCGAGCACAAGGAGCCGGGCAGGAAGTACCCGATCGTGATGTTCGTGCACGGTGCCGGCTACCTGCAGAACGTGCACCAGCGCTACCCGGCCTACTTCCGCGAGCAGATGTTCCACAACCTGCTGGTGGAGAAGGGCTACATCGTGCTGGACATGGATTACCGCGGCAGCGAGGGCTACGGCCGCGACTGGCGTACGGCGATCTACCGCAACATGGGCCACCCGGAACTGGAAGACTACAAGGATGGCCTGGACTGGCTGGTCGACACCCAGCAGGGTGACCGCGACCATGCCGGCATCTACGGCGGTTCCTACGGCGGCTTCATGACCTTCATGGCGCTGTTCCGTTCGCCGGGCACGTTCAAGGCCGGCGCCGCGCTGCGCCCGGTGGTGGACTGGAACAACTACAACCACGCCTACACCAGCAACATCCTCAACACCCCGGACATCGACCCGGAGGCGTACCGCACGTCCTCGCCCATCGAGTACGCGCAGAACCTGCAGGACAACCTGCTGATCGCCCACGGCATGATGGATGACAACGTGTTCTTCCAGGACTCGGTGCACCTGACCCAGCGCCTGATCGAGCTGCACAAGGACAACTGGTCGATCGCGCCGTACCCGCTGGAACGCCACGGCTACATCCGTGCCGACTCCTGGCTGGACCAGTACAAGCGCATCCTCAAGCTGTTCGAGCAGAACCTGAAGTGAGCAACGCCGCGGCCACGATCCAGATCGTGGCCGCGGGGCTCCTGGGTGTCCCCGGCCGGGCGCTGGTGGTGCGCCAGCACGGTGCCGCCCGCG
>JAFAFD010000388.1 GCA_023423675.1 Pseudomonadota bacterium
CGCCCGGCGAGCGCGAAGCGCGGGGCCTTGCCTCAACCACCGCCCAGCGCGTGCACGATCTCCACCACATCGCCTTCGGCCAGCACATGCTCGCCATGGCGGCTGCGGCTGACGATCTCGCCATTCACTTCCACCGCCACCCGGCGCTGCAGCAGCTGCTCGGCGGCGAGCAGATCGTGGAGGGTCGCCGAAGCGGGCAGGGTGCGGGGTTCGCCATTGAGCTGGATGTTCATCGGGGCATTGTCGCCGATGGCCCGTCGGGATCGGAACAGTTGCATCCTGGCCCGCGCGCCACCTCCAGCACACCCCGTCCGCGCGGGTTCAGGCGACAATTCATGCGGCGGCGCAGCGTGAGCAATCGGCGGCACGGTGAAACCATTCACCGTGCGCCGGCGTACGTATGCGCTGGATCCCCAACATTTTCCCCCAGGAGTTTCTACATGCTGCTCAGCAAACGCCCGATCCGCTCCCTGATGGCGGCCGCGATCGCGCTCGCCGCGCTGCCGGCCATGGCAGGCGAATCCCCGTTCACCCGCACCGTGTTCTTCGGTGACAGCCTGACCGACAGCGGCTACTACCGCCCGCTGCTGCCGGCCGACGTGCGTCCGGTCACCGGCCAGTTCACCACCAACCCGGGCTGGGAGTGGTCGCAGTTCGTCGCCGACTACTACGGCACCAACGCCAGCCCCAACGGCAACGGCCAGACCGGTGACAACTACGCCGTCGGTGGCGCCCGCGTGGGCGTCGACCTGACCCAGCCGGCGTTCGGCAACGTGCCGGTGCCGTCGCTGAAGACGCAGTTTGCCAATTACCTGGCCGCCAACGGTGGCAAGGCCGACCCGAACGCGCTGTACACCGTGTGGGGCGGCGCCAACGACCTGTTCTCGATCACTGCCCCGGCCCAGGCGCCGGCCGTGATCGGTGCCGCGGTCACCACCCAGATCGGCATCGTGGCCAGCCTCAAGCAGGCCGGCGCGCAGTACGTGATGGTGCCCAACCTGCCCGACGTCGGCATCACCCCGGGGTTCATCGACCGCGGCGCCGCCGGCCAGGCGCAGGGCACCGCCCTGTCCACCGCCTACAACAACGCCCTGTACGGTGGCCTGAAGCAGGCCGGCATCGAGTTCATCCCGCTCGATACCTACACCCTGCTGCACGAAATCATCGCCAACCCGGGCATGTACGGCTTCAGCAACGTCACCGGCCGCGCCTGCCTGGTGGCCTCGTCGCTGACCTGCAGCCCGCTGGCCTACGTGCGCCCGGATGCGGCCAGCAGCTACCTGTTCGCCGATGACGTGCACCCGACCTCGGCCGCCCATGAAATGCTCGGCCAGTACGCCATCTCGATCCTGGAAGGCCCGCGCATGCAGCAGATCCTGACCCATTCGGCGCAGACCATCGGCCGCTCGCGTGCCGACCAGGTCAGTCTGCACCAGGCCGGCCGTCCGGCCGACGGCATGTCCTGGTGGGGTGGCGTGCGTGGCGACATGCAGCGCTACGACCACGCCGATGTGTACGACGGCCTCGCGCCGGCCGGCCTGTTCGGTGTCGACTGGGCGCGTGACGGCATGGTCGTCGGCGGCTTCGCCGGCTTCGGCCGCATGAATGCCGACTTCGGCAACAGCCGTGGCGACTTCACCCAGAAGGACACCACCGCCGGTCTGTTCGCCGGCTGGTACGGCGACCGCATCTGGGTCAACGGCCAGGTCAGCTACACCTGGCTGTCCTATGACGTGAACCGCAAGGTCCAGCTCGGCCCGGCCACCCGCGAACACGGCGGCTCGCCGGACGGCAGCAACCTGACCGCAGCCCTGAACGCCGGTTACGAGTTCGGCACCGAAGGCGGCTTCCGCCACGGCCCGATCGCCTCGGTGATCTGGCAGAAGGTGAAGATCGACGGCTATACCGAATCCGCCGATGCCAACACCCTGGCTACCGCGCTGGGCTACGGCAAGCAGGACGTCGATTCCACCGTCGGCCGCATCGGCTGGCAGGCCCGCTTCGATGGCGGCGCCGTCAAGCCGTACGTGCAGGTGACCTACGACCACGAGTTCGAGGACACCAAGCAGGCCAGCGCCTGGGTGCAGAGCCTGCCGGACGTGGGCATGTACCGCGTGCCGGGCATGGACTTCGACAAGAACTATGCAACCGCCATCTTCGGCGCGCGCATGGAACTGTTCGGCCTGCAGAGCAACGTCGGCCTGAGCGCCACCACTCTGCAGAAGCGTGCGCAGGACGCGACGCTGTTCGCCAACTTCAGCGGCAGCTTCTGATCCAGACGGGGTCGGATCCCTTTCCGCAGGAAAGGGCTCTGACCCCATTGCCCAACACGGGCCGCTCCGCATAGACTTTCACCCTGCAATGCGGGCGTAGCTCAATGGTAGAGCTGTAGCTTCCCAAGCTACTGACGAGGGTTCGATTCCCTTCGCCCGCTCCAGCTTCCAGAACCCCGGTAACGGCCGCGCCGTTGCCGGGGTTTTTTTATCGGCCGCAGGCGAAGATTTCAACAATCCTCATGGCGGGCAGGGCCAGCGGCCCGCTAGCGTTCTTCAACGTCATGGGAAACCCGAAGCATGAAGAACCACAAGGACATCGTCACCTGCCTCCACCAGATCTTCCTGTCGGCCGGCACCGGGTCCAACAAGCAGCTCGAAGCGGTGCGCGCGCTGGGCCGGGCCGGTGGTCCGCATGCTGCACAGCTGATCGAACAGATCTACCGCGAAGCCTTCAGTGGTTCGACCCTGCAGATGGCCTGCGTGGCGGCCCTGGGTGAAGCCGCACGGGGCTGCGCCGCAGGCGCGCAGGACAGCGAATGAGGCACGTCGACAGGCCTGTGTCTGCAGCATCATCCCGCCGCAACGCCGCCGCGCTATGCTGCGCGCCTGCCGTCCACTGCCACTGCGATGAAGCTCGCCATCCTGTCCCGCAACAGCTCGCTGTACTCCACCCGCCGGCTGGTCGAGGCGGCCCGTGCACGTGGCCATACCGTCCGCATCCTCGACCCGCTGCGCTGCTACATGCGCATCGCCGCCGATGGCTTTTCCATGCACTACAAGGGGCGGCCGATGACCGGCGTGGACGTGGTCATTCCGCGCATCGGTGCCTCCATCACCCGCTACGGCACCGCCGTGCTGCGCCAGTTCGAACTGATGGGCGCGCGCACCCCCAATCCGTCCGACGCGATCCTTCGCTCGCGCGACAAGCTACGCGCGCACCAGCTGCTGGCGGCCAAGGGCATCGACATGCCGGTGACGGTGTTCGGCGACAACCCGGACGATACGGTCGACCTGCTGTCGATGCTCGGCCCGCCGCCGCACGTGGTGAAACTCAACGAGGGCACCCAGGGTCGCGGCGTCATCCTCACCGAGAAGGCCAGCGCCTCGCGCGGCATTGTCGAAGCCCTGCGCGGCCTGTACGCCAACTTCCTCATGCAGGAGTTCATCGGCGAGGCCAAGGGCGCTGACCTGCGCTGCTTCGTGGTGGGCGACCAGGTGGTGGCCTCCATGCAGCGGCAGGCGCCGGAAGGCGACTTCCGCTCCAACCTGCATGCCGGTGGCACGGCAGTGCCGGCCAAGGCCAGCCGGGCTGAACAGCAGGTGGCGGTGCGCTCGGCCAAGGCGCTGGGCCTGTCGGTATGCGGGGTCGACCTGATCCGCTCCGAGCGCGGCCCGCTGGTGCTGGAGGTCAACTCCACGCCGGGCCTGGAAGGCATCGAAGCGGCCTGTCAGGTAGACGTGGCATCGCGCATCATTGCCCACGTCGAGAAGATCAAAAAGCCTTGATTATCAATGTCTTGAAATTTTTCTGAAGGATCGCCGCCAGGTTTAACACGCCTTTAATCGGGCCCGGCGTAGGCTTCAGCGAACCGCAGCTCTGCCTCTCAGCAGGATCGGTAATCGGGATACGACTTCAGGCCCAGGCGGGTAGACCGCCTGGGTCTTTTTTATGCCCGGCCCAGCCCCGGCGGACCCCGGTCAAAGGTCCCTTGTGGCGGGGCGGGGCGGCTCGTAGAGTTGGGCCTTCGTTCCGGGATGGATCGGGAGGTTGGCGATGTAACGCATTACCATGGTTGCGATGTTGCTGGGCCTGTCCGCGGCCGCCCAGGCCGCATCGGAAAAGCCCGTGGTCCAGATGGATCGGCAGGCCCCGGTGGCCGAGCAGGTGCGCAAGGTCGAAAAGGCGCTGGACAACGGCGAGTACGCCGAGATTTCAGCCGATGACCGTGCCCAGGTCCGGCAGTCGCTGGAGCGCATCACCCTGCGCGTGGGCGACCGGCAGACGGCGCAGGAACTGCCGCCAGCAGTGCAGAACGAGGTCTTCAACGACCAGGAGCGGATCAACACCATCCTTACCCGCGCCCATGCGGACAGCCGCCTGGTCTGCCAGCACACCCGCTCCACGGGCAGCAACATGCCCAAGAGCCGCTGCCTGACCGTGGCCGAGCGCCGCCGGATCGAGGAAAAGGGCAAGGCGCTGCTCAACGACCAGCGCAGCTACAGGACGCTCTCCCCGCCGCCTGCCGGGCGCTGACGGATGGCCATCGCACACCCTGCCGGCAGTCACTTGTAGGCGCATCTGCACGCTCGTAGAGTGGGCCATTCTTCACGGACGATAACAGGGGAAACTATGCATCGCATGACCACGCTTGGCTTGGCCTTGGGCCTGGGAATCACCTTGGCTTTCACTGCACATGCCCGTGCCGACAAGGATGGCAGGGTTGCGCTTGACGCGACCGCGCCGGTGGCCGAGCAGATCGACGCCATCGAAAAAGCGATGAGGTCCGACAATTACAGCGAGATCAGCCTGGAGCAGAAGAGCGAGGTGCAACAGGCGCTGGGGCGCATCCGCCTCAAGATGGGGGACCATCAGCGGGTGGATGAACTGAGCCCGGAGGCTCGCGTCGAGATCTTCAACGATCAGGAAAAGGTCAATACGATCCTGACCAACGCCCACGCCGACAGTCGCATGGTCTGCCGTCGCGAACGCACCATCGGTAGCAACCTGCCGCAACGGGTGTGCATGACGGTGGCGCAGCGGCGTCAGTCCGAGGATGCCAGCCGCAAGGCGCTGCAGGACCGCCAGAACGGCTACAACTACAGGAAGTGAGCCGGGCCGCCCGTAGTCCGCACGAAATGTTAAGACTGCAACCTGTATCGTTCAGCGGGTAGACGTGGCGTCCACCCGCTCAGGCGCATCTTGAGCGCGTTGGCATCCCCGACGACCCTTAATGAATCAGAGGTCCCAGTGCGTATTCTCGTAATCGAAGACAACAGCGACATCGCAGCCAACCTTGGCGATTACCTCGAGGACCGGGGCCACACGGTGGACTTCGCCGCCGACGGTGTGACCGGGTTGCACCTGGCCGTGGTGCACGAGTTCGACGCGATCGTGCTGGACCTCAACCTGCCGGGCATGGACGGCATCGAAGTCTGCCGCAAGCTTCGCAACGAAGCGCGCAAGCAGACCCCGGTGCTGATGCTGACCGCGCGCGATTCGCTGGACAACAAGCTGGCGGGTTTCGATTCGGGTGCCGATGACTACCTGATCAAGCCGTTCGCCCTGCAGGAAGTGGAAGTCCGCCTCAACGCCCTGTCGCGCCGCGGCAAAGGCGTGCAGACCCGCGTGCTGGAAACCGGCGACCTGGAATACAACCTGGACACGCTGGAAGTGCGCCGCCAGGGCAAGCTGCTGCAGCTCAACCCGACCGCGTTGAAGATCCTGCAGGCGCTGATGGAGGCCGCTCCGGCCGTGGTCACCCGCCAGGAACTGGAAACCCGCGTCTGGGGCGAAGAGCTGCCGGATTCGGATTCCCTGCGCGTACACATCCACGGCCTGCGTGCGGTGGTCGACAAGCCGTTTGAAGTGCCGCTGATCCAGACCCGCCATGGCATCGGTTACCGCATCGCCCTCCCGGAAGCCTGATTCGGTGGCACCCAAGGGGGAGCGTCGGCGCACGCCCTATCGGCGTCGCCTGCGCAGTCGCATCATCGTCTCGTTCGTGTTGTTGGGCTTCTGCCTGACGACACTGTTCGCGTTCGCCACCAACTGGGCCCGCATGCGCGTGGAAAACCAGCTGGTGGAAGACGTGATGAACCGCAACATCAACGAGTACGCGCGGCGCTTCCATGAGAATCCGGACCGTAATCCGGATCTGCCCGTGCAGCAGATGTATGCCCGCCTGATCAAGCCGGACAAATTCGAAGCGCTGCGGCAGGAAGAGCCGGACTGGTACGAGTTCAAGGACGGCCTGTACAACATGGGCGGCGTCGACGAGCGGGGCCAGCGCTATTCCTACAAGCTGGCCGTGCGCAAGACGCCTGATGCCTGGGCATTCCTCGCGTATGACATGACCGACAGCGTGCGCGGTGGGCAGCAGCTCAACCGCGCGCTGATCCTGTCGGTGCTGGTGTTCAGCCTGCTGTCGCTGGTGCTGGGCTGGTGGTCGGCGTCGAAGGTGATGAAGCCGGTGTCCGACCTGGCCGCACGGCTGCGTGCCTACCGCGGCGGCACCAGTGATCCCGAACCGTTGGCGCCGCGCTTCCCCGACGACGAAGTGGGTCAGCTGGCGCAGGCGCTGGATGACTATTCCTCGCGCCTGACCGAAGTCGTGCAGCGCGACCGTGAGTTCAATGCCGACGTCAGCCACGAGCTGCGCACGCCACTGGCGGTGATCCGCGGTGCGACCGAGCTGCTGCTGACCCGTCCCGGCCTGGACGAGAAGGTGCTGCAACGCCTGCAGCGCATCCAGCGTGCCGAACAGCAGTGCAGCGATCTGATCGGCGCCTTGCTGCTGCTGTCGCGCAACGAGCGTGGGCAGGGCACCAGCAACGTGGCGCGGGTGGCCGAGCAGCTGCTGGATGCGCACCGCGCGCAGCTCGGCGGCAAGCCGCTGGAGCTGGTGCTGGAAGGCGAGCGCGGCCTGGTGATCGATGCACCGGAAGCGGCCTTGTCGGTGGCGCTGGGCAACCTCATCGGCAATGCCGTGAAGTATTCGCAGGATGGTAGCGTGCGCGTGCACGTCAGCAGCAATGCGGTGTCGGTGACCGACAGTGGTCCTGGCCTGAGCGAGGAAGATGCCGCCAAGCTGTTCCAGCGCGGTTATCGCGGCACCCATGCCGGCCATTCGCAGGGCGGCGGCATCGGCCTGTCGATCGTCAGCCGCCTGTGCGATCTGTACGGGTGGCAGGTGAGCGTGCGACCCGGTGGCGATCGCGGTGTGATCGCGACGCTGACGTTCTCGCCGAAGCCGCTCTGACGCCACCTCACTGTGGTGGGTGCGGCGCGGGGTGAATGGTGGGTGCGGACGCCCGATATGTGGTGGGTGCGGACCGTTGGTCCGCACTATGGATGACCGCGCCGGGTGAATGGTGGGTGCGGACCGTTGGTCCGCACTATGGATGTCCTCATCCACGCATGGCGTGGATCTACTGAGTGGCTCCATTGTCGTAACTGGCATTCATGGCCTCGGCTTCTGTCGACGGACCAGCGTGCTTTCCCGTGCCACGGACCGCTGTGACGCATTTGCCTCCTGACATTCGCCCGCGCGGATGGCCAGATGCCCCGTCACCTGCGAGGAGCCCGGCCATGTCACACCGTACCCGTTACCCCAACCTGCATCAGCTGGTCGGCGATTCCATCGATGTGCTTAACGCCGACGTCGCTGCACGCATCGAAGCCGTGCTGAAGGATCCCGGTGACCTGATGTCCATCCTGCAGGAGAGGATGGAAGCCGACGATGCCACCGACCACGCGGCGACGCGTGCCGGGCTGACCGACCAGCAGAGTGGCACGGTGGCCGGTCTCAGGCGCACCGTGTCCGGCATCAGCACGCTGACCCGGCTGATGCATGCCGCGCACATCGCGCGCACGCATGGCGGTCCGCTGCAGGCCGTGCCGCCGGAGACGATGGAGGGCCTGATGGTGGCCGCACGCGAGCTGGCCCGTCATGTGCAGCAGCAACTGCAGGCCGAGCGCATGCGGGGTGCGGCGACGCTGCAGTGATGTAGAGCCGAGCCATGCTCGGCTGCTTTTGCGGTTGGTGCGCACTTCCGGGGTCGGATCCCTTTCCGCAGGAAAGGGCTCTGACCCCATGCGGGGACAGCGCTATCCACGCATGGCGTGGATCTACTGGGTTTGGGGACAGCGCCATCCACGCATGGCGTGGATCTACTGGTTTGGGGACAGCGCCATCCACGCACGGCGTGGATCTACTGGGCCTTCGTAGCTGCGGTGTCGCCGGGAATGGGTGTTGGCGTGCCGAGCGTCTCCACCACATACAGGCGCTTGACCAGTACGAACAGCACCACGGTCAGCGGTGCGGCCAGCAGTATCCCGGCCGGGCCCAGCAATGCGCCGATGCCGAACAGCGAGAACAGCAGCAGGGCAGGGGGCAGGTCAACCGCACGCTGCTGGATGAGTGGCTGCAGCAGATGCCCCTCCACCTGCTGCACGACCACGAACAGCGCTACCGTGGCCAGGGCGATCTCCGGGCTGACCGTAAACGCCAGCAGGATCGCCGGCACCGCTGCCAGGATCGGGCCGACGATCGGGACGAAGTCCAGCAGCGCGGTGATGATGCCCAGCCCGAAGGCCACCGGCACACCCAGCGCCCACAGCCCCAGCCCGGTCAGTAGCCCGACCACGGCCATGGCCAGCAACTGCCCGCCCAGCCAGGCCTTCAGCGCATTGCCACTGGCATGAAACGCATCATCGACGGCCGGGCGCTGGCGGGTGGGTAGCAGCTTGAGCAGGCCTGTGCGGTACAGATCCGGTTGCGCCGCCAGATAGATGCCGCCGATCAGCACCAGGAACAGGTCGGCGATCCCACCGGTGGCCGACATTGCCAGCGAGCCTGCGCGGGCCGCCATCGTCGAGACGCTGGACTGCGCGTTCTGGGTCAGCTCGTGCACGGTGGGGCCGACCGGACTGTCCGCCAGCCAGGTCTGGAAATTCTCCCAGGCCGCTGGCAAGGTCTGCCGCAGCGTTGCCATCTGCGCCCCCAGCTGCGAACCGAACAACCACATGGCCGCTGTGAACAGCGCCGCCAGCAGCAGCACGGTCACGCCCAGCGCCCAGCCCTCCGAGAGGGGGGTGTAGCGCCGCACCACGCCGACAATCGTCCGCAGCAGTGCCGCCACCACCACCGCCCCGAAGATCAGCAGGACCAGTTGCGACAGCTGCCACAGCAGCAGGCCGAGGGCGACCAGCGCCAGGGTCACCACCACGCGGGCAGTATAGGAACGGAGGGAGGTGGTCGGCACGGTCGATCTCACAAGCAGGCGCAATACAGGCGCAGGACCATAGCGGGAGGCGTGAGAAGGCCGTGTGTGTCTGCCGGGTTACTGCGTCGCGGCTGTCGGCGGCTCAGGTCGCGGCGAGTTGCAGATACCGCGCGTGCAGCGCTTCCACCTGCGCCTGCAGGTCATCGGGATGGCCGTCGTTGACCACCACGTCATCGGCAAGGGCCTGGCGCTGTGCGCGGCTGGCCTGGGCGGCAATCATCCGGTCAGCCAAAGCGGTATCGATGCCGTCGCGCTGCATCAATCGCGCATGCTGCACGGCCTCGGGTGCATCAACCAGCAGGATCCGGTCAAGCCAGGGGTAGGCCTGGCGGCCGCCGACCTCGGTCAACAGCGGAATCGCCGCCAGCGCATAGGGGCTGGCCGCCTGCTCGCACTGCTGCTGCATCAAGCGCCGGATGGCCGGATGGGTGATCGCCTCCAGGGCGACCCGCTCGGCAGGATCGGCGAACACATGGGCCCGCAGGCGGGCACGGTCCAGGCTGCCATCGGCCAGCAGCATGTCGGCGCCGAAGCGTTCGGCGATGGTGGCGAGGGCCGGGCTGCCGGCCGCAACGACCTCGCGCGCGGCCAGGTCCGCGTCGGCCACCACGATCCCCAGCGCCTCGAAGCGCCGGGTCACTTCGCTCTTGCCGGCGGCAATGCCGCCGGTCAGGCCCACCACGTAGCGGCTCATGGCGGTGCCGTCAGCGCAGCCCGCTCATGACCAGATACTGGTTCAGCAGCGGCTCGCCCCACATGAAGAACAGCCAGCCGGCCAGCGCCAGATAGGGGCCGAACGGGATGGGGGTGGCCTTGTCACGGCCCCGGCTGTACAGCCAGATGGAGCCGATGATGGCACCCAGCACCGAGGACATCAGGATGATGGGCAGCACGCCCTTCATGCCGCACCAGGCGCCCAGCGCCGCCAACAGCTTGAAATCGCCATGGCCCATGCCTTCCTTGCCGGTCAGCTGCTTGAACAGCCACCAGACCAGCCACAGGCTGCCGTAGCCGACCATCGCGCCCGCCAGCGCGGTCTTGGGTTCCACGAAGAGCCGCTCGTGCGCGGCGATGAAGCCCAGCCACATCAGCGGCAACGTGAGCGAATCCGGCAACAGTTGGGTGCGGAAATCGATGCCCGAGGCCGCGACCAGGAACCAGGTGAACAGCATCGCGCCGAAGCCCTGCCAACCGAAGCCGAAGCGCCAGACGCAGGCCAGCGTCAGCAGCATCGTCAGCAGTTCAACCAGCGGGTATTGCAGCGAGATGCCTGCGCCGCAGTGCCGGCACTTGCCGCCCTGCACCAGCCAGCTCAGCAGCGGGATGTTCTCGTACCAGCGCAGCCGCGTCTTGCAGTGCGGGCAGTGCGA
>JAFAFD010000452.1 GCA_023423675.1 Pseudomonadota bacterium
GCGCGTAGAGCAGCAACGCCGCCAGCATTCTGATCGCGTGTTTTCGCATGGCATGACCTCCGGAACAGGACCAACGTTGGCTGCCTTGGGCAGCACGATACGTTTTAATCAATCTCTAGAGGAATGCGGGCAAAGTCGCAATGGTCAGCCGCGACAGCCCTTGCGAGGATAGGTCGCGGGGTTTTTTCCCCGGCGCTGCGCACTGATGCAGGAGTTCCGCTCACGACATGTGCTGCAAGGGGGAAATCCCGCGCTGCGCGCGATAGTCGACTGACAGTCGACTCTACCGCCGTTGCATCAAGCTGCGGTCACAGTGTGAGGGGGCAGCCACCGCGCTCGCGACACGCCTGCAGCGCGCATTCGCCTGCAGCTTCTGCATCATCCAGCGCGGTCAGGTCGAAGGTTCGCTTGTCCTCGCCCAGCACGTACATCACCGGGTAGTCCCACACGTCGTCGCGGCGGATGCCGGTCACGAACAACCGCCCCTGCCCCTGCGGCCCATCCAGGGCCACGGTGAGGGCGACATCGCGCCGGCCGTCGTAGGCCGTCTGCATGCTGCCCAGCGGCATCGCCTCGGCACGCAGCGGCTCACCGAGCACCTGCACCAGTTCGATGCTGCAGGCTGCGCGGCGCATCGCTTCGCGCATCGGCGGGCTTTCGTGTGCGGCCTCGCTCCAGCGCAGCACGCTCCAGGCGATCATGCCGCACAGCGCGCCCAGGAACAGCACCACCGACAGCGGCATGGCCCAGCGCCAGTGACGGCGCCACCAGCCAGGGCTGGCAGCGCGGTGGCCGGGGATCGGCGGTGGCAGATGCATCGGCGGGCTCCTTCCCGTGGGTCTGTCAGGGCTTCAGGCAGCGGTCCAGGAAGGCCTCGGCGACGCGGTAGCGGTGCAGTGCATCGGCACCGGACAGGCCGTGCTTGGCGCCGGGGTAGGTCATCAGCTCAAACGGCTGGCCACGCTTCTGCAGCGCGCTCATCAGGCTGGTCGAATTGGTGAACAGCACGTTGTCATCGGCCATGCCGTGGATCAGCAGCAGCGGCGAGCGCAGGCCCTCGATGTGGGTGAGCACGCGCGCTTCGCGGTAGCCGGCTTCATTGCGCTTGGGCAGGTCCATGTAGCGTTCGGTGTAGTGGCTGTCGTACAGGCCCCAGTCGGTGACCGGTGCGCCGGCCACGCCGCAGGCATAGCTGTCCGACGCCTTGGCCAGCAGCATCAGGGTCATGTAGCCGCCGTTGGACCAGCCCTGCACGCCGATGCGCGCCGGGTCCACCCACGGCTGCTGCTTCAGCCAGGCCACGCCACGCAGCTGATCGGCCACTTCCACCGTGCCCTGCTTGCCGTAGAGCGCGCCGCCGAAATCGCGACCGCGACGCGGGGTGCCGCGGTTGTCCAGCGAGAACACCACGTAGCCCTGCTGCGCCAGGTACTGGTTGAACAGGTGGTCGCCACGGCCGGGCCAGCTGTGGGTGACGGTCTGGCTGGCCGGGCCGCCATACACGTACACCGCCACCGGGTAGCGCTTGGACGGGTCGAAACCGGCCGGCTTGATGAGGCTGTAGTTCAGCGGGGTCTTGCCGTCGGCGGCAGTGAGCGTGCCGAACTCGATCGGGCGCTGCGCATCGCGGTAACGCGCATACGGGTGCTTGGGATCGGCCAGGTCGTTCTCGAGCAGGGTGGCGATCTTCTCGCCGTTGGCACGGAACAGTTCGATCTGCGGCGGCGTGGTGCTGTTGGACCAGGTGTCTACGTAGACGCTGGCGTTGCGCGCGAAGCTGGCGGTGTGCATGCCCGGCGCCTGGGACAGGCGCTGCGGCTGGCCACCCTGCAGCGACACGGCGTAGATCTGGCTTTCGCGCGCCGAATCGATGCCGGCACGGAAGTAGGCCTTGCCGGCCTTTTCGTCGACGGCCAGCAGCTCATCCACCGACCAGTCACCGTGGGTCAGCGCGGTGGTCTTGCCCTGCGCATCGATGCGGTACAGATGCTGGAAACCGGTGCGCTCGGAAGACCACAGCACGCTGCCATCCTCGAGGAAGCGCAGGCTGTTGTGCAGCGGCACCCAGGTCGGGCTGGTCTCGTGCGCCAGCATGCGCGTGCCGTTGGCGGCCAGGTCCACTTCCACCAGGTCCAGCAGCTTCTGGTCGCGCGACTGGCGCTGGTAGGTGACGCGCTTGGCATCGCGCCAGTCGACGCGGGCCAGGTAGATGTCCTGTTCCTTGCCGAGGTCGATCCAGCGCGGCGTGGCGGCGGCGGCCGGCGCGATCACGCCCAGCTGCACGCGCACGTTGGCATCGCCGGCGGCCGGGTAGCGCTGTTCCACCACGTCGGTACGGTCGGCGTAGACCTCGTAGCGCTTCTGCACCGGCACCGGCGCTTCGTCGATACGGGCGAAGGCAATGGCTGAATCATCCGGCGCCCACCAGTAACCGGTGTGGCGGTCCATTTCCTCATCGGCGACAAACTCGGCCACGCCGTTGCCGATGGTGGTGCTGCCGTCGGTGGTGAGCTGCAGCTGCTTGCCGCTGGCCAGGTCGATCACCCACAGGTTGCGGCCGCGGATGAAGCTGACGAAGCCGCCCTTGGGCGACAGCTTGGCGTCGGTGGTGAAGCCTTCGCCGTGGGTCAACTGGCGCACGGCCGCTGCGCCCTGCTGCTTCAGGTCGTACAGGTACAGCTCGCCGCCCAGCGGGAACAGCAGGCGCTGCGCGTCCGGCGACCACTGGTAATCGACGATGCCGGTCATCGCGGCGATGCGCTGGCGCTCGCGGCGGGCCTTCTCTTCATCGCTGAGGGTTTCGGTGCCGGGCAGCACCACCTTCGAATCGACCAGCAGGCGGGTCTGGCCGCTGCCGATGTCGTAGCTCCACAGGTCCAGCTGGTTGCGGTCGCTGTCCTTGCCGCGCAGGAAGGTGACGCGCGAGCCGTCCGGGGCCACCTTGGGCTTCATCAGGGTCGGGCCGGACAGCGGCAGCGGGCCGGTGATGGCTTCCAGGGTGAGTTTTTCAGCGTGGGCGGCAGTGGTGGTGGCGAGCATGAGGGCGAGCGAGGCGAACAGATGGCGCATGGAAGGTCCCGGCAAACGGCAGGTCCGTCACGCGCCAGGCGCGCAGCGGTCGTACCCCCATCCTAACCAAGCCGGTCTGCGAAGGCAGCATGACCTTCTGCCCATGCCCCAGGGCCCACCAGGAGTGGCGCCCAACGGTCGGCCCCAACCAACCCCGGGGGAGCGGCCCGTGG
>JAFAFD010000412.1 GCA_023423675.1 Pseudomonadota bacterium
AACAGCAACGGCAGCATCGCCATCGCGGTCGGCCTGCCCCGTGCGCTCCCATTGCCTGCATCCATACCGTGTCCCGCACCTGCGCCGGAAGGACCCGGCCTGCCCGCCGGCAGCATGCCGCACGTGCTGTCACTATGCCTGCGGGGCTGGTCTGCGGCAATGACGGGGTCGTTGCGCTGGGTCCAACACTAGCCCAGCGGCTGCACCAGTCCCGGTAACGCCGAGTTACCAGCGACGCCGATGGAGCGAGCATCCGCAGGCGTCAGCGCGGCCAAGTCACTGCACTCCTGTGCAGTGCTGCCGGGTTTCTCTCGGAGACTCGCCATCCGGCAACTGGTGCAAGCAACTGCGCTAGGATGCTCTGGACAATCAGCTTTGAGCCCTGAATTTCCAGGCCAGGCGCCATCTGCGACCGGCTGACACCTCAGATCGGTGGTGTTTTTGCTGCTTTGGAGGTGCCAGCGGGCACCACCGGGCGGATTTACCCTTGGACCGCCATCAGCTGCCGGCGCACCATCCACAAATTGGATAGCGCGAACAATGTCAGCATCTGTGCAGTGCTCTTGGCCAGGCCGCGGTAGCGCACTTTGGTGTAACCAAATTGCCTCTTGATTACCCGGAACGGATGTTCGACCTTGGCGCGGATGCTCGCCTTACAGCTCTCCCAGCGCTCAACCTGCTCGCGGTCGCGAGCGTTCCTGATCGCTTTCACCTTCGAGCGCTTGGCAGCGATGAAGAATGTTGCCTTGCAGTCGACCAACTCAGCATGCTTGTCTGCACCGGTGTAACCGCTGTCGCCGAACACGCAGTCTTCCTTGCCATGCAGCAGCGCTTCGGTGACGGTGACATCGCTGACATTGGCTGCCGTGCACTTGACGTTGTGCACCAAGCCAGAAAATTCATCAACACCGATGTGCGCCTTCATTCCGAAGTACCACTGGTTGCCTTTACGGGTCTGGTGCATTTCCGGGTCACGCGCCTTGTCAGCGTTCTTGGTCGAACTGGGCGCATGGATGATCGTGGCATCCACGATCGTGCCCGCGCGCAGGCTCTGGCCCTTGCGTGCAAGTTTCCCGTTCACCGCCTCCAGCATCTTCGCCGACAGGCCATGCCTCTCAAGCAGACGACGGAAGTTGAAAATCGTGGTCTCATCGGGAATCGCATCAAGGCCGTTGAGCCGGGCGAACAGCCGCATCGAAGCGATTTCGTGCAGCGCCTCTTCCATCCCGGGGTCGCTCAATGCATACCACTGCTGCAGCAGGTGGATGCGCAGCATTGTCTCCATCGAGTACGGCTGTCGCCCCACTCGGCCCGAGCGCGGGTAATGCACCTCGATCTGAGCCAGCAATGAGTTCCACGGCACTACCTGCTCCATCTCGGCCAGGAAGATCTCGCGCCGGGTCTGCTTGCGCTTGCTCAGGCCTTCGGCATCGCCAAATGTCAGCTGCATGGATGGCTCCTCAACATGTACCGCAATTGTCGCTCAGGCTGCCGGCCAGCGGCCGGCACTGCCAATGCATTTGTACAGAGCGTCGTTAGTGAGATCGGTCACCCATGGCCCGGGAATGAGGAAGCGATTTCGTGGCTCGCTCTCACTTATCTCCGCACTTGCCACCAACAAGCAACAGATGACCATTCCTGATTGCCGCATGATAGGCAGCCCAGCAACCTCCTACCGCTGCGGCACAAAGCAGCCCTGAAAAATGGAACTGTCTCTCCAAGCGGCTGTCGGACACCTTGCGCCAAGCTCCCGCATCCGGAGCCTGTGCAAGACAGCCGGCTGAGATCAGTACAACTGCTATCGAGAGCAGCGCAGGGATGGTGGAGCCCACTATCACCAGGCACACCTCCTGCACCAAGGGAAACAATCGAATCCGGATCCGCTATCGATGCAAAGACGGCCACGCATTCGAGATGATGCGTCACCGCATGTACTGCGTCGTGTGCCCAGTAAAGCGTACCCCATCGAATCCGAAACAGAACCGACCTTCTTCAAATGCTCGATAGACCAACAATGCACTGCTGACGCAGAACGTGTCAGTTTCCGACGACGTCTCCACCTTTCCGTAGTCGCGCGCACCCTCCTTGTCCACCAGCGGCCCGCTGAATGCATCGATCGGCAGCGGGTACACCGTCCCGTCGCGGCTGTCGATCAGCACGATCGAGCGCTGGAAGTTTTCCTTGCGCTCATCCAGCTGGGCCAGAATGTAGTGCGTCTTGAAGTTGGGGACTTGCGCACGGATCGCCTCATTGATCTGCGCGCGATGCCCCGCATCGCAGAAATCAACCGGACTGTATTGGTAGGAGCACCCTGAGTGCGGATAGCTCATCACCACGCCCGCGTACGGCGCATTGCCCGGCGCAGTACCGGCAATGGCGCGAGGCGCGGCTGCTGGAGAAGCACCTTCCCGTGATTCCGATACAGCCACTGCTCCGGACGGGCCAGCACCGCTGCATGCTGCCAGCATTCCAGCGATGCCAAACAGCGCGATGAGCAATGTAAGCCAATGCACATACATCTGCCAGCGCCCTTGGCCGCCTGCAATCCACACCAAAACGCACCCCCTCCTCGGCATCGGCTTTAACGCCAGGACAATCGAACGCCTTACTACCGCTGCGGCTCTATATGCCCTGGAAAAGCCCTCTCGCGAAGTTGCTGTCGGAGACCCGTCTTTGACAGTTCCCGAAGAAAGCCGGAACCCAGCAACTGGCGCCAGTGACAACCCCTACTGGCAGCATACGCCACTTGAACCATGGGGTCCGCCGCTACTGCTCATCGGCAGTCATGTATGCGGTCCTGTATCCCGTGAAGCGGCTACCATCAAATCCAAAACAGAATCGACCTTCAGTGATGGACCGGTAAGCCAGGACCGCGCCGACCAAACAGAACGTCTTCGCATCGACAGACGTCTCAACTGCCCCATAGCCAGAGGAATGCCCGCTGATGGAAAGGGGGCCGGACAGTGCATCAATCGGCAGTGGATACACCACTCCGGTTCTAGTATTGATAACTACTACGGAGCGCTGGAAAAACTCGGGCCATTCTTCAAGCTCCGCCACGATGTAGCGTTCGTTAAAATTGGGCCGTTGTCCGGCTATCACTTGCTCGATCAGGACACGATGGCGTTGGTCACAAAAATTGATGGGACTACTCAGGAAAGAACACCCTGAATGAGGAGAGAGCATTTTCGTTCCGACGTAACCCGCATTCAGAGCAGGGCGTTGACTACCTTCATCCTTCTTGCCAACGTCGTTCGCCGAATCCGGCACGGCCAAGCTGTCCGAAGTGCTCGGTCTCCCTTCGCAGGCAACTGCAGAGAGTATTAGCCCCAACACCAGCGCACGCCCGAGATAACGCCTTGGACCAGTAGAGATCTTTATCATTTTTTGCTTTCCACAATCTCGAGAAGAAGCGCGCGCACAGCAGGCGTAGACTCAACGTTCGCCTTATTCGCTTCCGAATGGTAATAGGACAAATTACCATCGGATATCGCGCCGGAGGAAATCTTTCTTCCCTTGGGAGTGGCAATCGATGCCCACTCCTGCGCCGCCGCCATTTGGGCATCTTCCACTGTACCTTTGCCTTCAATGACCAAACGCCCCAGCGCACCATCACCAGCCTTGTACAGCAGATACTCGCGAAAAACGCGCTCCTGCAGCTCGGCGTCGTACTTTTCGGCCCCTGTCAAACCCAGTTTCGCCTTGGCGGCCCTCAGCGTAGCAAACACTGTCTGGTACTTCCCGGTCGCGAACATCCGGCTGCGGTTCGTGCCATCCATCGGTTCGGTTGCCAAAATTTCGTCAATGGTCTTCCCTGTAACGGTACCCGCTGGCGGGTTGCGAAAACTGAACCCAACCTTGTTATTCGGCACATTCTTTGTACCTGAATTGTACGACTCGTAACCACCCTCTCCATGAGCAATAAGATCACCCAGCCGGGTGACCAGGTCACCGTCCACGATCTTCGTCCCAAGGCCCATGAAGTTGGAGATCATGGCCAACGGGTGGAAATGAAACACATCCAAGCTCGAAGGGAAGTCCTGAACGCCTTTCACCGCATCCCACCACTGGAGGTTGCGGATTCGGACCTTCTCGCCAGCCCACTCCGTCCCTTGGGCGCGCATCATCATCGAATCAAGTTCGTCCCATTTCTGCATTCCCCCACCCCATTCACTTTCATAGCGCACGATCAGCCGCTGCAGGTAACGGGCGAGAAGAGGGCTCTGCTGCGCTTTTTTCAGTTCTGCCGGGCTCACGTCGCCGTCATTATCAGCGTCCAGCAGCTGATAGATCTTGCGATGGAGCGAACTGCCTCGGACACGATCAGCTCGCATCTTGTGCTCAGCCTTTTCAGAAGGCTGCGACTTGGTCATCTGGAAAACCTTCCAGGCCATAAGGTCCAGAGGTGTCAGCTGACCTTCCTCCACAAACTCAAAGCACGGCCAAGCCCAAGGAGATTCCCAGCGAGTCAGGGGATGCTCAATCTGGCAGACCCAGCCCGTCGCTTGGTCGGTCGCGACTAACCACCATCGATTACCCAGGTCGTCAATTGCAACAGCATTCTTTTCAAGACCATCCAACTCCACTCGTGCGATAACGCGTGGCAGCGTTCCAGCACGACTGGTCAAATTGCTGATCTTTAGAGGGTAGCGACTCCATGCCGGTACGTCCGCATCGAGCGGCTTGCCTGCCGTTGCGGCAGACACACGTGCTGCTTCCACCCAGAAGACTTCGTCAAGCTGCGTAAGAACCTCGCGATCCGGCCACTTTCCGCCAATCTTCTCTGACTGTGTCCGTTCACCCTTGGCGCTGATGTACCACCCAGTGAAAAGCCGTCCATCGGCGTAACGCTTGGTTTTCTCGTTGTACTTTCCCAGCGTCTTGCGCCCAACCTGCTCGGCGATAGACCTGTGGACTTTCTGCCATGCGCCTTTTGGACTGTCAGCGGCGATCGCAATGATCGCGCCTGCGCCCAGGTTCGTATCGCTCGCGATTGGCGTGACGAGCCGGGCACCTACTTCCAGTACCAGCATGTTGCGCTCACTGGCCGGTCGTGTTGCGGCGTAGGCTCTGCAGCGACCGATGAAGCCGGGCACGTCGCCGCCGCTGAACATTTCCAGGTGCAGCATGCTGCGCATGCCTGGCGACGGCGATGCACGCGCCACGCCAAACGTCTGGTACTCGCCTATCTGGCCCATGATATCGCCAGCCTTGACCGGGTACGGCTTGTCCAGCACCACGACCTGGTTCACCGGATCGGCCTTGTCAAACACGGCCTCCATCCGGGACAGGTACACCCAGCCGGTCTCCGCACCGGGCTTGATCTGGCCGTCCACGGTCTCGGAGGGAATGATCTCGCCCTCCAGCACTTCTCCGATATGGCCCCATACGCTCTTGCCCACCGCCTTGGTTTCGGTGAAGCGCACGCGGGCTCCCTGCGCCAGCATTCCCAGAAGCTTGCCGTTGGGCTCGGAGCGGATGTTCAGCCCCTTGCGCCCCTTGATGGCACGCGCGACCGGTTCCGGCGCGACCGCCGGGGCCGGTTCAGTCCCAAGCTGGGGCGCAGGGGCACCCGGCGTCGGCAGGCTGCCGTAAGGGACACGTTGTGGCGTCGCCTGTTCCACGGCGGCCTCAAGGCCAAAGCCTCTCTGGCCCACGCCTTCCTGCGCGCCCGCGACACCCTGGCCCCAACCTCCGCCCAGGGGCGATTGGCCAAGACCGAACGCACGGTCGTTGGCAAACGGCGAGCGTGCCGTCGGCGCGAACGGATCGGTCACCTCCTGGGTTGGCGCAGGAGGCGGTGGAGGCGGGGGCGGAACTTTCTGGGTGTCTTCGGCGGCTGATGCGCTCACTCGATAGGTGCTGTCGCCCTTCCAGTACTTCGCGCGTGGAATCGCCTGGTCCTGGCGGTAGCCCCGCCAGTCCATCAGATGCATGTAGAGGCTGAACAAGACCAGGGTTTCCGGCTTGCTCTCGGTACGCTCCGGCGTTTCCGCAACCTTCGGCACTTCAGCCTTCTCGCCCTTCTTGGCGTTCTTGGCAGCCTCGGCCGCTGCCGTCTTCTGAGCCTCTTTCGCGTCTGCTGCGGCCTTGTTGTCCTCCGCCTGCATCTTCAACGCCACTACAGAACTCATCTGCGCGGCGTGGGTCTGCTCTTCAAGATCCTTGGTTTGGGCTTCGGGCTGGCAGGCTTTCAGCTGCGTACTTTCCGGCAGCACCAAGGTGTGTCTCACCAGTGTGAAACCGGTCGAGTAAAGCGCCTTCAGCTGCTTCTCGCGGAACTGCACTGCCGGATAGGTGGAATCAAGTTTGTAGGCCACGATTTCGCCATCGGCGATGCAGCGCACACCACTTCTCTCCGCCAGTTGAGTCGGCCCCTGCGCCAGCGCGCTCGCCGTGCCATCACCGAAGTGGATGCCGCCATGCCAGAGGCTGTTCCCTCCCACTGGGTAGTACCCATCCTCTGCGCCGCGCATGGCGTGCATGTAGGCCGCTACGCTGCGCGGGGCTTCGCCGTCCTTGAGTGCAAACGGGTAGCCGAACGCTCCTGAAACGGCTTCCGTGCCGGGAAAGTCGAAGGTTGCCGGGTCCACCGTCTTGTGCAGGCCGAGCACTCCGGACTTTGCGTACGGATGCACTTCAAAATGTAGGTGATTGCCAGAGCTAACGCCACCGGTCATGCCCACGGGACCGAGGGGATCCCCCTTCTTGACCTTCTCGCCAACTTTCAAGGGGGACGGCGCGGACATATGTGCATACATGGTATGCACCACCTGGCCCCGAATCAGATGCTCGACAGCAATCGTGTTGCCGTAGCCATTCATCGATCCGGCATAGACCACGTGGCCATCTGCTGCGGCCGGGATCGGCGTCCCCGCGGGGGCGGCCCAGTCCTGTCCTTCGTGGCGTTTCACTGTGCCCTGCGTCGGATGTTTGCGGGCCTGCGACCAGTTGCTGCTCAAGCGGAACGGCGGGCCAGGGTTATACGTCGGCATCGTGCGTTTCTCTATCCTTGATCAAGCCCAGTCGGGCGTACACATCAACTGCGACCTATGCGTGTCATCACCGTGTGGCCCCAGTACCGGCTTCTGCCCCTGCTGACCACTTGGATCGCCGCCCAGCTCTGCACCCAACGCCTTCCGCAGGCGCGAACGCGCCTGATCGAGCGGCAGGTCGATCAGGACGCCAATGGGCGTCGGCGCGGTACCCAGATGTGCC
>JAFAFD010000421.1 GCA_023423675.1 Pseudomonadota bacterium
ACATCGCCGGGCAGGCCGGATCCTTCCCGCTCACCGCTGCGCAGATGCGGCGGCGGCAGTCCACGCCCCTCAGCGAGGCCGGGCTGGGGCAGCTGCGAAGCTGTGCCTGGATGCTCGACTCGGTCGATGCGGGCTTCTTGCTGGCAACGCGCTCGAACGCGGCACGCTCATCCTCGGTGCGCTTGCGCTGATCGGCTTCAATCTGCGCAATCAGTTCGTCCATGGTCTGCGGTCGGGAACTGACCTTGTCCTTGGCCTTCGATTTTTCCGTGTCGTCTTCGTTGATGATGCCAAGCAGGGTGCCGAGCAGGTTGTCATCGCTCTGGCCCTTGCTGCCGGGGTGGGTTACTGCGCGAGCGCTGCGGGCGGCCTGCGGTGTGCCACGTGCGCCGGTGGCCGGTGGCGCTGCAGCCGATGCGGCTGCCGGTGCCGTGGTCACCGCATCGGTCGGTGCAACTGCAGCATTCCTCAGCGGGGCACCCGCGGCGGCGGCATCGCTGCCTGCAGGTGCATCAACAATCATGGCAGCACCGTCATGCGGAGCGTCGGCAAAGAGCTCCGGATGCCCGTGGGACCGCACCGGGTCCGGGGTCAGCGCGACCGCGTCGGATTCGTTGTAGCCGCCGCTGCCTGGAAGCCCCCAAGCTGCCAGGCCGGTGATGGCGGCAATTGCCAGAGCGCTCCCGAGCCATAGTCCGATGCGACGGTTGCTGCCGGAGCGTGCGCGTGAAGCACGCGTGGACGTGGTGGCCTTTCGACCTTCCATGTCTGCGAGGATTCGGCCCGAAGCCTGTATCTGGCCCTTTGCCTGTGCTCCCCCTGAGAGCAGACTTGGCCGATTGATTCCGCCACTATTCAAGTGCATCCAGCCCCTGGTGTGAGTCGGCATTTGCCGAAACGAATCTCCGCATTTTTCAGTGAAGGAAGACGGGGCGTCAACCAGATCACATGTCAGGGAGGGCGGGTGGCACCCATCGTAGTTACGGCCATTGCCGTTGTAGTGCTGGTGGCCGGTGTTTGCTGGGTCCTGCTGTTCCCGGAAAGCGTCGAGTCGCTCCGGTTGATGCTGTGCCGTTTCCGTCGCAAGCCGGACCGTGTCGGTGGCCAGCTCGCTGATGGTGTGTCGCGCGTGTGCAGAAGCGTTCGTGACGAGGGGGGCGCGACGTTGAGCGCAATTTGGCGCAATTGGCCAATCCTGGCGATTGCCGCAGCGGCGCTTTTGATTCCACCGGCTGCGATATTGGTGACACGAAAGACAATAGTTCTGCACGATTTTCGAGGCGAAGATTTCGCGGAGTCGGGTTCGATGGTCGCGCAGCTGTTGCGCGGTGAGCGCCTGGCGCCGCCTCCGCCACCACCACCGGAAATTTTCGCCACGGCAGAAGTGCGGCGGGAGCGTCCGGAGATCGTCACGGCCGACCGAAAATGGGACCAGATTGACCGCGACCTGCAGCAGCGTGTGCTTGCCATCTACGAGGTCATGCTGCACCAATATGGCTATCAGATGGTGCTGATTGAAGGCTATCGCAGCCCGCAGCGTCAGGCCGAGCTGATGGCCGCCGGCAAAGCGACGCGGGCAGGCGCCTGGCAGAGCTGCCATCAGTACGGTCTGGGCGTGGACAGCGCGCTCATGCGCGGTGGCAAGCTGCAGTGGGACATGAACGACGCTTGGACAAAGCGCGGGTACTTCCTTTACGGGGAGCTTGCCGAGCAGGCCGGGCTGGATTGGGGTGGCAACTGGCGCAGCATCAAGGACTATGTTCACCTCGAGATGACTGGACGCTGCCGCGCGGCACGCGCCGCCAAGCGCGAGGAGCTTTCAGGCCAAGGGTCATAGTGCTTCTGTGGCGATGGTGCCGCTTCGGTGACGATCCAGATCGTCGCGTTCGTGGTGATGGAAGGCTGGATTACATGCAATCAAGGAGTGTGATGGATGACACGACCGTTTATCGTCGTCGGTGACAAGCTGAGCCACGGTGGCAGCGTGATTGCTGGCACCGGTCAGACCGACATCAACGGAAAGGCCGTGGCGCGTGTGGGTGACCGCGCTACGTGTGCCATTCACGGGTCAACGACCATCGTCAGCGGTGATGCCACGGTGATCATCGACGGACAGCCGGTCGCGCGCGATGGCGACCGCACTGCGTGTGGAGCAACGCTGGTCGCTTCACAGGCCATGACGTATCTGCGCTGAGCGACGGTTGAGGGAGCATCGGATGGAGCACGGCAACTGATGGCCGGATGGTTGGGCAAGGTAGCGTCAGTGGCGATGCTGTTCGTTGCCACTTGGGGCGCGACGATATTTTACTGGCGCAGTAGCGGCACGGTACCTACGGGCATGCAGTTGCTCGCCTTTCTCGGGCTGCTGCCCATAGGGCTGAGCGGCGCAGGCTTCATGGTGCGCAGTGCCCTGCGGCGCGGTGTCGACAGCGCGTTTGCAGCCGCGGCCGCGATGGATGCGACGACGCCACAGCACGATGCGGCGACGCAGCCGGACGCGACGGTGCCAGCGTCGGTGGCTCTGCTGGCCGGTACCCTGAAGCTGGGAGTCGACCTGGAGCCGCTGGCACTGCTGGGTGTGGCGGCCGCGCCACCCCGTCCGTCGCTGGACGGCCGCTTCCGCGATAGCCACAACCTGCCCGTGCGGGTGAGCGCAGTGCCTGGCTTGGACGAACTGAACGTGCTGCCGGTCGGGCGGGATGGCATCGATACGGCTGCGCACGAGCGTCGCGCGATGGCCCTCTTGCAACCGGTATTGGAACAGCTGCTTGAGGCCACCTGTGCAGCGCTTCCGGAAATCGTCGAACCCGGGGACGTGGTGGTGGCCGGCCTGCGGCGCCGCGACGAGCAGCGGCTGGAGAGCGTGCTGACGATCGAACTGCTGGTGCCGTGTGGCTGGTCCGAGGCGATGCGACCGTGGATGCAGGAATGGCTCCTCGGGGAGGCGCGCAGGGCCGGCATCGACGCGCGCCGATTCGACGTGCGCATCACGATGTTGGACGAGGCGCGCGAGGTCTGGCAGCACGCGCAGCGCGTGATCGACTCCCTTTCTGCATCACGGGTACCCCGCTGGTACCTTCTGCTGGCCTCGGCATCGTACATCGATGCTGATGTGGTTTCGTCCTGGCAGTCTGGTGGTGTACTCGCTACCGCAAAGAATCCCGATGGCCGAATACCGGGCGAGGGTGCAGCCGGTGTTCTTCTGGCGACCCTGGACCAGGGGCGTGAGGGTGATGGGCGACTGTGGCGGCCCCAGCTGGTGCGCGCCGAGCAGATGGTGGGGCAGCGCCCGGCGGAACAGCGCCGGGGGCTTGTCGCCCTGGCGATGCAATGGCAATCCGGGCTTGGCCCGGGGCGAGCGCCCGCTCAGTTCGTGCTGCACGATGCCGATCATCGCGGAGATCTGATGGTGGATGCGGCAGCGATCGCCGCTTCGCTGTCACCAGATCTGGAGTTCAGCCCGCAGAGCCTGGCCGTGGCAGTCAGTGCCGGCGAGCTTGGTCCAACCATGCCACTGGCACAGTTGGCGTTGGCCCATGCGCAGCTTCAGCGCAGTGCCGATCCAGTGCTGGTGTTGGGTGTGGCTGACAGCCAGCAGCGCGTGTTCGGTGCGGTTGATCCTCTTCTTTCCCTCAAGCCTGCGGCGTGTGCGTCGCTGGCTTCCTGACCCCCGGACCCCCCCGTATGAGTTTGAGCAGTTTCAGCTACTACCTGCGTGACTACCGCCTCTGGCTGATGATTGGCCTGATCGGTGCCGTGGCACTGGCCCGATACGGTGAGGCCGAGGCGCGGCAGGTCGGGATCTTGGGGGCGATGGTGCTGGGCGGCTTGCTGGTGCTGGCGCTGCTGGTGTGGATCATCAAGAGGTTCCTGGCCCACCGCGCCGCCAAGCGCGTGGAGGCGATGGTGGAGGGTGAGGCGGACAGGGCGCTGACGGGTGCGCAATCAGCGCAGCGGGCCGACACCGAGGCTCTGCGCACGCGCATGATGGATGCAGTCAAGCAGATCAAGTCGTCGCGGATGGGCGTGCTGAAGGGAAGCGCAGCACTGTACGAACTGCCTTGGTACGTGATCATCGGCAATCCAGCCGCAGGCAAGAGCACGGCGATCCTCAACTCCGGCCTGCAGTTTCCGTTCGAGGACAACCGCAGCAACGTTGTGCAGGGCATCGGTGGGACGCGCAACTGCGACTGGTATTTCTCTGCCAATGGCATCGTGCTGGATACTGCCGGCCGCTATTCGGTCAGCGTCGAAGACCGCATGGAATGGCTGACCTTTCTGAGCCTGTTGAGGAAGAGTCGCCCGCGTGCGCCAATCAACGGCGTGATCATCGCCGCCAGCCTGGCGGAGCTGTCTGGCAGCAAGCCGGAGTTCGCCATCGAGCTTGCCAAAAACCTGCGCCAGCGCGTGCAGGAAATCACCGAACGGCTGGAAATTTTCGCGCCGGTGTATGTGCTTTTCACCAAGGCCGATCTGGTGGCCGGCTTCACCGAGTTCTTCCTGAACCTTGATCCGGCCGAGCGCGAGCATGTGTGGGGCGCGACGCTGCCTTTTGACGTTCAGCAGGGCGACGCGCTGAGTGCCTTCGACAGCCATTTCGATGAACTGGCTGAAGGCGTCAAGGAAATGAGTCTGACCCACATGGCGATGCGGTGTGGTCACGAAGTCTCGCCGGGCCTGCTCTCGCTGCCGCTTGAGTTTGTCGGCATCAAGCCGGTGCTGCGCACGTTCATCGCCACGCTGTTCGAAGACAATCCCTACCAGTTCAAACCGGTTTTCCGGGGCTTCTATTTCTCCAGCGCGCTGCAGGAGGGCCGTTCGGTGCACCATGCTTCCGAGCGTGTTGGTCGAGAGTTTGCATTGCAGCGCAGTTCGAGCGTGGACGAGACACCCGCTGGGCACACCGCGTTCTTCCTCAAAGACCTGTTTTGTAAAGTGATCTTTGCTGACAGGGAGCTGGTCCGACAGTACTCGAGCCCTCACCGGAATCGATTGCGTTACGCCGTGTTTCTCGGTGCTGTTAGTGTGCTGGCGCTGGCGCTGGGCTTGTGGACCTGGTCCTACACCACCAACGCGCAGCTGGTGGCCAACGCGACGAAGGACCTGGACCAGGCCGTGCGTGTGCAGAAGGACCGCATGGATCTGAAATCACGCATTGATGCGCTGCTGCTGCTGCAGGACCGTATGGAGCAGCTGGACCGCTATGGCAAGGAGGGTGGCATCACCACCCACCTGGGCCTGTACCAAGGTGCCGCCATCCGCGAGCACCTGCTGCGTGAGTACAACCACGGTATGCAGCAGGTGATGCTGGCACCGACCGTATCCAACCTGGAGAACTACCTGGGTCAGGTGGTCGCCGAGCGCGGCGAGCTGGGCCAGGGTAAGGGTACGGCCGTCGAGAGCGCGGTACTGTACCAGAACGCATCGCCGACCAGCACCAACGACGCTTACAACGCGCTCAAGACCTACCTGATGCTGGGTAACCCGAAGTATGTGGAAGGCGCTCACCTGTCGCAGCAGTTGACCCTTTTCTGGCGCACCTGGCTGGAGGCCAACCGTGGGCAGATGAGCCGTGAAGAGATGGTGCGCGCCGCCGAGAAGCTGATGAACTACTACGTGGCGCAATCGGGCAGGCCCGGCTGGCCGCGCGTGCAGAACAAGGTCACTCTGGTGTCCGATACCCGCGAGGCGCTGGGTCAGGTGATGAAGGGGCAGCCCGCGATGGAGCGTGTGTATGCCCAGATCAAGGCGCGCGCCGGAGCCCGTTTCGGGACCACCACCGTGGACAACCTGATTGGCGTGGAACGCAACGGCGGCTTGATCAATGGCAGTTACGCGATATCCGGTGCGTTCTCGCGCAAGGCGTGGGAAAACTATGTGCGGGACGCGATCAAGGAAGCGGCCAACACGCAGCTGAACACCACCGATTGGGTGCTCGGAACCACCGAGCAGACTGATCTTTCGCTGGCGGGAAGCCCAGAGCATGTGTCGCAGGAGCTGGTCAACCTGTACAAGAGCGACTACGCGCGCGAGTGGAGCAGGTTCGTACAGGGCCTCAGTGTGGCTGAATTCACTACCTTCGAGGAGGCCGTGTCGCGCATCGGCAAGCTGGGTGATGCGACCAGCTCCCCGCTGCGCATTCTGCTGGAGCGCATCAACGAGGAGACGGTGTGGGACAACCCGGTGGCACTCGTCCATTCGACGAAGGCACGCAAGGGCTTCGTGGCATGGTTCCAGCGCACCGTGCTGCGCAAGGATCCGGCCGTGACAGCCGCTGCGCAGCCAGTCGGCCCGATCGGCAAGGCGTTTGAGGGCATCGCGCGGCTGACCAGCTCGCGCGGTGACCAGCCGCCAATCATGACGGCATACTTCGAGACGCTGGCCAAGCTGCGCGCTCGCCTCAATGCCATCAAGAGCCAGGGGGAGATCGGCGTGGGTACCCGCAGGTTGATGCAGGACACGTTCAGCAACGAGGGATCCGAGTTGAGTGCAGGCCTGGCCATGGTCGACGAGCAGCTGCTGACAGGCCTGGACGAGAAGCAGCGTTCGGCTCTGCGGCCGCTGCTGCTGCGCCCGCTTACCCAGACCTTCAGTGCGCTCATCGCGCCGACCGAGGACGAAGTGAACAGGACCTGGAAGGCGCAGGTGTATGACCCGTTCAAAGCGCGCATCGGCCAGCAGCATCCGTTCAACTTGAGCTCCGATGTTGATGCCGCTCCTGGCGACGTGGCGGCGGTGTTCGGTGCCACAGGCAGCATCGCGGCGTTCAACAAGGATGCATTGGGCTCGCTGGTTATCCAGCGCGGGCCTCTGCTGGAGAGTCGGCGCTGGGCAGGGCAGGGCGTGAACCTGTCGGCCGATCTGGTCGCCAACTATGGCAACTGGGTCAGCGGCGCGGCGATGGGTGTCGCCCAGGACGCGACGATCTTCGAGATCCTGCCCTCACCTGCAGCCGGTGCCCTTGAGTACACCATCGAAATCGATGGGCAGGTGCTGCTCTATCGCAATACGGCACCGCAATGGACCACGATGCAGTACCCGAACGCTGGTCAGGTGCCGGGCGTGAAGATTACCGCGGTCACCGGAGATGGCCGGTTGGTGGAGGTATTCAGCGCACCGGGGGCAAACGGTTTCAACCGGTTGATGGCCGAGGGTCAGTATGAGCGACTGGATGACTCCAGCCGTATTACGTGGACCGGCAGTGGCATTGGGGTGACAGTGGAAATGCGCATCGTGCGCCGAGCGGGTGGTGGCGATGAGGGTGGCGGTGACTGGCAGCGTGGCCTGCAGTTGCCCGAGCGCGTGGCGGGAGGAACCCCCGCTGCAGCGCCAGTTGCGCCCGCAGCGACGCTGGCTCCCGCCTCAGGAGGCGGGCAATGAGCCGTGTGGTAAGTGCAGGCGTGTCCTATTTCGGCAAGGTTCCCTCGCGCGGCGATTTTGTGCGCGCGGCCGACAACCACCAGTTGCTGGGCTGGCTCGACCGCTGGGCCGGCGAGAGCCTGGAGCTGCTGAGCCGGAGCCCGGACTGGAAGCGGCGCTACGACGAGGCGCCCGAGATCCACTATGCATTCCTCGGTTCGCGCAGCAGGATGGTGCTGTGCGGGCATTTCCTGCCCAGCCGGGACGCGTCCGAGCGGCGTTTTCCTCTGTTGTCGGCGCTGCACCTGGAAGCGCGCGATCCGCTGCCCTTCATCGGCCGCAGCCCGCTGGCGATGTCCAACGCCTGGTCGGGCCTTGCCCGCCTTGCCCGCCAGGCCTGCCAGGACAGCGATGCCACCCAAGCGCTGGCACAGTTGGCGGATGCTCGGTTCAGCATCAGCACCGATCCCGGTGACTACAACGGCAGTTTCCAGGATTTCATGGAGAACACCACGCTCGCCGACCTCGAGCGGCGGTTGCGCGATTCAGGCCACGGTGACGTGCTACTGAGACAGGTGCTGCCTGCATTGGGGCTGCTGCTGCAGCCGGTGCTGAGCGGTGGCGATATCAGCATCGACAAGGCGCTGGTGTTCCCGCTCGTGGGCGACCCTGCCTACCGCCCACTGGTGGCCGCATTCTGGCTCGACCTGCTGTCCAGCTTCGTCGCCCGCGGCGACTTTGAACTGGCCGTGCTGATTCGCAACGACACGACGCCATGCATCATTGTCGGTTTCAACGGTGCCGACCGGTTGGTGCTGCGCGCGGTGCTCGACCCGGCAGGGGCAGGGGACTTCCTGATCCAAATCAAGCATTCGGAATGGGTCGACGACCACCTGCGTGGAGACTACAACCTCAATCGCCTTGGCAGCTTCCTGGACCGTGACGCTCTGGCCCTGGCCACCGCACGCAAGCTGTTCGGCGAGACATTCCTTGGAGCCTGATGATGCGCGTGTTCAACCCTCTCCATTTCATGCTGCCGCTCCTGCTCGCGGCTGTTCCTTTGGCCGCGCAGAACACCGCTGGCGGGGCGCCTGCGGCAGCAGAGCGGCCGGTGGTCATCGATGGTGTGGTGCCTGACCAGGCAACCAAGGCCAAGCTGTTGACAAGCCTGCGTGCGGTTTACGGCACCGATCGCGTGGTGGACCGGATTCAGGTGGAGATGATTGCGACTCCGCCGAACTGGGGGGACTACGTCTCGGGCATGATCAGCCCGGGCTTGAAGCGTGTCTCGCCGGGCAAGCTGGAAGTCAATGGGCAGTCAGTGCGCATTACCGGCGAGGTCGGAAACGAGGCGCTGCGCCAGCAGATCGCCAGCGACCTCAGCCTGGCCAGCAACACCAGCTACACGGTAACGAACGCACTGAAGGTGGGCTCCCAGCAGAACCTGCTGGATCAGACGCTGGCCAACCGTATCATTGAGTTCCAGAGTGGCAGCGCTCGCCTCGCGCCGTTCGGCATGGCCATCCTGGACCAGATGGTGGCCAGGATGGCACAGATGCCCGACAGCCGGTTCCTCATCATCGGCCACACCGACAACGTAGGCCAGCGCGAATCAAATCTGACGCTGAGCCATGGGCGTGCGCAAGCGGTAAAGAACTACATGATGGCCAGAGGCATTCCGGGCAGCCACATGGACGTGCTGGGCAAGGGGCCAGACGAGCCGGTGGCCGACAACACCAACGACGAAGGCCGCGCCCGCAACCGTCGCATCGAATTCAAGATCCAGTAGACACGGAAGGATCGGCTCTTGCCCGATCCTTCCGTTGCAGGGGTCCCCGGGTGAATCGCTTAATCCTCCGGGGTCACACCCAGCATCTCTTCCATCTGCTGCAACGTTCCCTGGTCCTTGATGACCCGCTTGAGCCACACGTGCAAGGGCATTTCGCCCCAGCTCGCAGCCTTTTCCGCCAGGTAGGCAACCGGGCTGTGTGGTTCGGTGCGACGGAAGAACTCGGCAACCTGCCGTAACTGCTGCAAGGCTTCCTTTCGCGAGGCGGGTGGGGCGGACGGGCCGCGGCCAGTTGCGGCGATGTCGACGCCCGTGCGCTCATCCGTGAGTACGCTCTCGTCGGAGGCGTCGTCTGCCGCTCCGGTCTCGTCATCGATCAGCACACCCGCTTCGCGTGCGAAGCGCAGTACGGTGCGATGCAGATGTTCCAGCTGTTCGCGGACGGCGCTGAAGCTGGGGCCCTCCAGTCCGAGCCGGTGGTCAACGGCCGCCTGTAGTTCAGCCAGGGCTTGGCTGCAGTCCAGAAGCTCAGCAGACAGCTGCCGGTAAAACCCATGCGGCGTATCACGGCGCGCAGCGTCGAGCACGTCCAGGCCTGGGCCGCCATCCTCCTCTTGGCCACTCTGGGAAAGGGCGTGGGCACGCTCGAAATCGGCGAGGCTGAACCGCCCCTGCGGCGCCGAAGTGATGGGGACCGCGCGCAGCCACTGCAGCGAGTTGACCAGCAGCCAGCTCACGTTGCCGATCCGTTCCTCGAAGTCGTCGTCCGGCGCCTGCGGGTGGACCTCATTCCAGAAGCGTTCGCAAAGCCCAGCCGTCAGCCGGTAGCCGGCTGCCAAGCCGCTGAAGCCTTCCAGCTTGCTGGCCGCCTCGCTCAGCCAGCCTGCCAAGCGAAGATCCTTGGTTCGCGTCTGCAGAAGTTCACGGGTATCCCGTAGCACGCTGGCCCAGTCGGCATACTTCACGGCGGTCTGCCACGCGCCCTGGTCGAGCGTCGGGTCGTCGGCACGGCGGCTCTCGGCAATCCGATCGAACTCGACCGAAAACGAGAGATCGCTGCCGGTGGGTGCCTCATTCGAAATGGGCGCGAGCAGTGTTTCCTGATCCAGCATGGAAGAACTCGGTTGGGGATGACGTTGATGGTATCTGGTGAATGAAGATGCGGCCGAAGTAAATCGATGTGGTGACGCAAATGACATTATTAGTGGGTAAATATGTGATCGTTGCGCTGCTTGATTGATTCACTTCAGGCTGCGCCAACGACAGCTGCATTCTGTCTGCTAGATTCTGCGCATTGACCGGATGCTTCATGTTCTTCCGGTCCTGACCATTGATCTGGGACCGGCATGGACACGCGCGAACTCCTGACGACACAAGCGGCTTTTGCAGACGGTGAGCAGCGCTTGTATCAATTGCACAACGAACTGCTGGACGTCTGCGCCGTCGATCGATGGCGGGCACGGGATGCATTGGGTGAACACACGTGGACCGAGGTCGATGTTGTGTCCGGCAATGCGACCGTTGATCTGCAGCGCTTGCTGGCGATGCCCGCGACCCTGGTGGGCCGGTCCGCTGATGGTGGGTGTTGGCAGCGCAGCGGGCTTGTGGCGAAGGCTGTCTGCATGAACAGTGCGGGCCGGTTCGCGAGATACCGCTTACGGCTGATGTCCTGGACCTGGTGGCTTCAGTACGCCAGGAACAGTCGCGTTTTCCAGGAACAGGGCATCCGCGAAATCGTGGATTCGGTGCTGCGAGGCCATGCCGCAATCGCTCGCTGGCGCTGGGCTGAGGGGGTGGATGCGTTCCTGAAGCATCGTGTGCGCAGCTATTGCGTGCAGTACCGCGAGAGTGACCTGGACTTCCTGCAACGCGTTCTGGCAGAAGAAGGTCTTGGCTGGCGGCTGTACGCTGACGACGAGGCGCCTTGCGGGAATGGCATGGAAATCTTCGCCGACAGTTTCGCCCTGCCGGAGAATGAGGTCAGTTCGACAACCGGCGTGCGCTTCCACCGCAGTGACGCGACTGAGTCGAGTGACAGCGTGCAGGCCATTGGAGTGCATCTGTCCCTGGCCAGTACCGCGGTCAGCCTGCAGAGCGACGACTACCGGCAGGCGTCTGTTCTGGTCGGGCAGGCGCCGATGCACGGCGGCGGCGAGCAGTCGCCGCGCGAGGATTTCGATGCGGTCGGTGCCTGCGCCTTCCGTGATGCGGCCTCTGCTTCGCGGCAGGCCCGCCTGCACGCCGAAGCCCGCGAAGCACACAGCCGCAAGTGGGTAGGCCGCGGTACCGTGCGTGGATTGCGCTCCGGGCGCTGGTTGCAGCTGCTGCAGGCGCCATTTGCGACCCCGCCGGAGCTGCTGCTCGTTGCGGCGGAACATGCAGGCGTCAACAATCTACCCGTTGATCTCCGGAACAGCCTGGAGGACGCGGCGGCTGTTTCGCCCTTGGGTGCCGGTGATTCCCAGTTGTGGGCACAGGCGGAGTCGGCGGGATACAGCAACCGCTTCGAGGCGGTGGACCGCGTCAGGCCGTGGCGTCCGCAATTGATCGATGGCACCGGGGCGCGCCTCAACCCTCGCCCTACGGTACCGGGCTACCAGACGGCGGTGGTGGTGGCCGGGCAGGGCACAGGCAGCCAGGATCTGCATGCAGACAGCCACGGCCGGGTGCGCGTGCGCTTCCACTTCCAGCAGGCGCAGGGCGACGCAGCGCAGGACAGTGCATGGCTGCGCGTCGCGCAGCGCTATGCCGGCCCGGGCGTGGGCAGCCAGTTCCTGCCCCGCGTCGGCCAGGAAGTGCTGGTCGGCTTCCTGGAAGGTGACATTGATCGTCCGCTGGTGCTGGGGGCGCTGTACAACGGGCGCGGCGAGGGTGATGTGGATGCCTATGGTCGTTCTGCTGATGCACGCACCAGTGCGCAGGCCAACCTGGGTGGTGGCCAGGCACCGGCGTGGCACGCGGCAGGTGCCGGCGACCAGGCGCATCGCCACGGCGGCGCCCTCTGGGGTATACGTTCGCGAGAGTGGGGCGGTGGCGAGGGTAGCAACCACCTGCTGTTCGACGATTCAGACCAGAAGCTGCGGGCCGAGCTGGCCAGCAGCCAGGAAGCTTCGCAGCTGACGCTTGGCCATCTGCGGCACCAGGCCGACAACTACGTCGGCAGCCTGCGCGGCACGGGTTTCGAACTGCGCAGCGATGCGTGGGGTGCGGTGCGTGCTGCTGCCGGGGCGTGGTTCACCGCCTATGGCCATGGCAGCGCGGCGCCCGCTGGCGAGGCGGTGCAGCCTGCAGCGTTGCTGGCGCAGCTGCAGACGCTGGGCGAGCGCTTCACCCAGGCGGCACGTACGCATGTGACGAGTCCGTTGGCGATGCAGGAAGGAGTCAAAGCGGCGAACTGCTCGGAACTGAGCCCCGATCTATCGCCGCTTGCTGTAGCGCTGGCGAGCGTACGCACCACGACAGACGGCTCGGGCTTCGATGCCGGGAAAGCCGGCGTGAGCGAGCGCACGTCCAGTGCAGGGCAGAGTCGTGTGCCACACCAAGGGGATCCGTTGATCGGAATGGCCGCACCACATGGCGTTGTGCACGTGGCAGGCCAGGCCGTGCACTGGGGTTGCGGCGAAGGCCTGATGCTGGCCAGTGGTGGCAACAGCGACATGACCATCATGGGACAGGCTCGTCTGCATGCTGGGCAGGCGATAGGAGTGCTTGCGCATGCGTCCGAGAACCCCTTGGGCTCAAACTCGGCATTTGATGTTGTGGCAGGGAATGGAGTGCTCGATCTCCAGTCCCAGGCCGATCAGGTTTCGCTGCAGTCACGCATGAGTCTGCGCGGTGCCAGCGGACAGGCACCGGTGGAGCTCGCTGCTGCCAAAACGATTCATCTGGCGACCTCCGGAGGAGCCAGCCTCACCATCTCTGGCGGAAACATAACCATCGCCTGTCCCGGTGCGATCACTGTGCATGCCGGCAGCAAGTCATTCGTTGGGCCTGCACAACAGGGCTATGCACTTCCCCAGTTTCCGCGCAGCAGTTGCCGGAGCTGCATTCTGGACGCCGTGCGGCAAGGCGCACCAGGAGTGCGGGTATGATGCAACGCTATTCGGTCATCGACAGCGCGCAGCGACCACGCTTCCACGAGCGGCTGGAGCGGTGGGGTGCACGCTATCGTTCGTTGTTCGACCAGACGGCCGAGGCAAGTCTGCTGGACATCGCCCCGCTGCTGGTGGCCTGGCCGGAGTCGGGTGTGAACGCGCGGATGGATACGGAAATCCTGCAGATGGGGGCGCAGAGGCCGGGCGTTAGTCTGCTCTGGAGCGTGTTGGAGCTGGACGAGCTGGCGAAGAAGCTGCGCGCGTTCCACCTGGCCAAGGTGCCTGAGCAGGGCGGCTGCGAAATACTGCTGCGCTGGTATGACACGCGCATTCTGCCCGCGCTGCTGGCTCTGCTGCTGCCTGCGCAGCGCGCCGCGATGCTGGAGGGCGTGCAACGACTGCAATACTTTGATCGCTATGGCGATCTGCGGGAATGGGAGCTGGAGGCGCCAGTCGATGGCGGCCTGCCTGGACTTCCGCCATTACGTCTTGACGAACGCCAGTACGCGGCTCTGCTGGACGCATGCGAACCGGATGTCGCCATTGCTCAACTGCGCCGGGTCATTCCGGATGAAGTGCGGCAGGTGCCTTATCGATCACTGTACCCGTTTGTCGCCCATCACATGCAAGACACGATTGCTCACGGCGTGGACCAGGTGGACGATCACGTGCAGTACCTGTTGCTGGCGCTGTATACCTCTGGCGCGTGCCGCGCGCACCCTGCAGTGCAGGCGAGGTTCGCGCAGGATCCCGGTAGCTGTGAGGTGGCTTTCGCGGACTGGGCATTGTCATTGCCGGAAGACATCTGGTCGACGGGAGTGCCGTTGTGGAGCCCGACAGTCCCGGCTTCCGTGGGGATGAAGGTATGAGCATGAAAGAGATGAGTCATCGATTGCCTGCAGCGTTGGCGCTGGTGCTTCTGCTGCCGGCCTTGGCGGCGTGCAAGGTACGGCCCGAGGGTATTCCGGTGGGCATACAGGGTTACAACCACACCGATACGAGCATTCCGTCTTTCCAGATAAACGGTGGAAGTGGCGGGTCGGCTCGGCGGCACTCGGCCAGCGGGAAAGTTTGCTGTGCGGTGTTGCCGTACCGATGGTCACCCGATCTGGAGGTGGAAATCTCCTGGACAACTGATTTGAAAAACTACCAGAAGGTCACGGTACCAATCCCGAAGTACGACGAGGCTGGCAATCTAGGCGTTCATTTCCTGCGGAATGGTGAGGTCAAGGTGTTCTCGACCATCATGATACTGGGGCATCCAGACTATCCGTTGACGGGGCCGGAGGCTGGGCTGCGCGAAGGCGAAGATCCGGTGTGGGAGCACCTTCGTCGCGCACCGGATCACAAGGAATAAGCATGATAAGGAAGAGCCCCCCTTTCCTGGGGACATTGGCGCTGCTACTTCTGTTGCCCGCCTTGGCGGCGTGCAAGGTACGGTCCACCGGCATTCCGGTAGGCATTCAGGGTTACAACCACACCGATACGTACATTCCACAGTTCATGGTAAACGGTGGAGGTGGCGGGTCGGTGTGGAGCCACTCGCCCAGCGGAACGGTTTGCTGTGCGGTCTTGCCGTACCGATGGTCACCCGACCTGGAGGTGGAAATCTCCTGGACAACTGACTTGAAAACCTACCAGAAGGTCACGGTGCCGATCCCGAAGTACGACGAGGTTGGAAAACTTGCCGTTCACTTTCTCCGCAATGGCGAGGTCAAGGTGTTCTCGACCACCATGATACTGGGGCATCCGGACTATCCATTGACGGGGCCGGAGGCTGGGTTGCGGGAGGGCGAGAATCCGGTGAGAGAGGATTATCTGCGCCAACCGGAGTCCTGACCGGGAATGAGCATGCGAACCATGACAAGTTACTTAACCGCTTCGTTGGCGCTGATGCTCCTGCTGCCCGCCTTGTCGGCGTGCAAGGTGCGGTCCACCGGCATTCCGGTAGGCATACAGGGTTACAACCACACCGATACGACCATTCCGCAGTTCATGGTGAACGGTGGAAGTGGCGGGTCGGCTCGGCGGCACTCGGCCAGCGGGAGGGTTTGCTGCGCGGTGTTGCCCTATCGATGGTCACCGGGTCTGGAGGTGGAAATCTCCTGGACAACTGACTTGAAAACCTACCAGAAGGTCATGCTGCCTATCCCGAAGTACGACGAGGTTGGAAAGCTCGCCGTCCACTTTCTTCGCAATGGTCAGGTCAAGGTGTTCTCGACCACCATGATACTGGGGCATCCGGACTATCCGCTGACAGGCCCTGAGGCAGGGCTGCGCGAAGGCGAAGATCCTGTATGGGAGCACCATCGGCCGGTGCCGGAAGGCTGACAATGGCAGGCCAGCAAGGACTCGATGTGGTTTCTCTAACTGGATCTGGCAGCAGGAGAAGAGCATGAATGGACGTACGGCGACCGGCGCACAGCCCATGCCGGGGAGTGGGCGAAGAGCACTGAGTGGCGCGGAAGCGCAGCGGCGTGCAAGGGCCATCGCTTGTCTGCGCCAGAAGGGCTCGGAGTGCCAGGGCCAGGTGCACGTAAGCATCTATTTCGATGGCACCGGCAACAACCGCGAGTGGGCCGGGACGTTCGTGAGTGGCAAGACGCGCGCAAGGCAGACCCAGCTTGCGCGCAACGGACACAGCAACGTGGCGCGTCTGTACGACGCCAGTCTTGCCGAGCCAGGCAACGGATTCTTCAGCGTCTACGTGCCTGGTGTGGGTACTCCATTTCCAGAGGTCGGCGACACCAACCAGGATGGCGATACGCTGGGAGGCGGCGCTGCGCGCTATGGGGCGGATCGTATTCATTGGGCGATCCTGCAGGTTTTCAATTCGATCCATCGGTATCTAGGGGACGCAGATCTTCTCAATGAGGACGAAGCAAAAACCCTGGTGCGAGCAATGAGCCAGGCACGCCTCCTTGAAGGCGTAGTACGTCGAACCCTCCTACATGGCATCGCGCAGCGGCTCGAACGCGTGGTGAAAGGTCATCAGCGGCGGGTCAGGTCGGTGCACGTTTCTGTGTTCGGCTTCTCACGTGGGGCCGCGCAGGCGCGGGCCTTTGTGCATCGTCTGTACGAAACGGCCGAGGCATTGGGCGGCGGGTGTGTTTACAACATCGCTGGCATCCCGCTGCACCTCAATTTCATGGGCATCTTCGATACGGTCGCGTCCGTGGGCATTGCCGCCATGAGCCGGGTGTCAAAAGGCAAGTGGGATTGGGCGTCCGGAAACATGATGAGCATTCACCCTGAGGCCAGACAGTGCGTACATTTCGCAGCACTGCACGAACAGCGCATCAACTTCCCGTTGGATCTGGCCACCAGCGGAAAGGAGGTGCTTTACCCGGGCATGCATTCGGATGTCGGCGGCGGCTATACGCCTGGCGGGCAGGGGAAGGACTTCGTTTCCGGCGCTGCCGAGGGTACGGCCAAGCTCTCGCAGATTCCGCTGATCGACATGCATTTCGAAGCGCTCAAGGCGGGCGTGATGATAAGAACCATCGACGAGATGGGATCGGTGCCGATGCTCACCTTGCACTTCGGATGCCACGCCCAACTGATCAGGGATTACAACGCGTGGCTGACAGGTCATGGCGTGCCTGCAGGCGCACACACCCAGCAGATTGCGGCACACTGCCGGCACTACGTGGCATGGAAGGGCAAGCGCATGTCCAATGGTCCACAGAGCGTGCTGCAGCAATCGTTCTACAGGCAGGCCGACGACGAGGACAAGGTTGATCTGGCCAATGCGCTACGCGACTTTGCGAAGCTGGTGGCCGAGCTTCGCAATGGCAAGAACGACACGGCAGCCCATCTCAAGCTGATGGACGAGAGCCAGAAGCGGGTTGAGGCGGGGCGCCGGGCGGGGCGTCCTGTGTTTGAGTCGATGCCACGTGCGTCTGCGGCTGCCTACACGTACGCTGGCATTCCCGCCGAGACGAGCACGTTGTTGGACCTGGTGCTGGACGGTGCTCCTGTGCCGGATGTCAGCACCACGTTGTTCGATAACTACGTGCACGACTCGCTGGCCGGGTTCTACATGTCGACGTGGACCGAGCTGAACATCCCACGCCTGAATACCTATGGCTACCTGCGTTACCGGGAGGTCTTCAGCGTGACTGGCAGGAGGACAAAGGAGTGCCGTGACCCGGACACGCTGACGCCTGCGGATGCTCGCTCCATCGGCGTTGCTGGTAACTCGGGCTTGGAGGGAATGGTGTAGCCACGGGGCTGGTGCTGGACCCAGCGCAACGACCCCGTCATTGCCGCAGACCAGCCCCGCAGGCATAGTGACCGCACGTGCGGCATGCTGCCGGCGGGCAGGCCGGGTCCTTCCGGCGCAGGTGCGGGACACGGTATGGATGCAGGCAATGGGAGCGCACGGGGCAGGCCGACCGCGATGGCGATGCTGCCGTTGCTGTT
>JAFAFD010000448.1 GCA_023423675.1 Pseudomonadota bacterium
GTGCTGGGCGAAGTGGTCGAGGGCCACGACCAGGTGGCCGAACTGGACGACGAGGTGGTCTCCGACGACGTGCACACCGTGACCGTCCACGACGACGGCATCGAGGTCATCGTCAATTTCGAAGACCACGACGAAGACGACAGCGACGACGGTCGCGCCTGAGCCATGGCTACAATCCGGGTCCAGCAGGTCAGCCACGCCGATGCCCACGTCGCCATCCACGACGTGCGGCAGCGCGTGTTCGTGCAGGAACAGGGCATCGCCGCCGAACTGGAACGTGATGCCCTCGACCCGGTCTGCGCCCACGTGCTGGCGCTGGACGCCGACGGCCAGCCCGTCGGCACCGGCCGCCTGGCCCCCGATGGCCGCATCGGCCGCATGGCGGTGCTGGCCAGCCTGCGCAACCAGGGCGTCGGCGAGGCCCTGCTGGAGGCGCTGGTGCAGGCCGGTCGCCAGCTCGGCCTGGCCGAGGTGCACCTGCACGCGCAGCTGCCGGCGCGTGATTTCTACGCCCGCCAGGGCTTCCTGCCCGAAGGCGAGGTGTTCGAGGAGGCCGGCATCGGCCACCAGCAGATGCGCCGCCGGCTGGGCGTGGTCAGCGCCATCGACAGCCGCGCCGAGGCGGTGGCCATCACCACGGCCATCATCCACCGCGCCCGTCGCCAGCTGTGGCTGCACAGCCGCCAGCTCGACCCCGGCCTGCTGGATGCGCCGCCGGTGCAGGCGGCCCTGCGCCGCTTCGTCACCGCCCGCCACGACAAGCAGCTGCGGGTGATCGTGCACGATGCGGCCGCGCTTGCGGCTGCCGGTTCACCGCTGCTGTCCTTGGCCCAGCGCCTGCCCAGTGTGATCCAGTTCCGCGAGGTCAGCGATCCGATCGACCGTGCGCTGGCCTCGGCCTGCCTGGTCAATGACGCGGGCGACTTCTACTTTCGTCTTATCGGCCATCGCCTGGACGGCGAAGCCGGGATCGCGCTGCCGGCACGTTCGCAGCCGTTCGAGCAGCAATTGCAGCGTGTCTGGGACCGTTCGCGCGATTGCAGCGAACTGCGCGCGCTCGGCATCTGAGCGCGCTGTCCCGGACAAACCTGTCTGGGAGCGACACCGGGGGACGCTCAATGCCGCTGGCGGTGCCCCTTCGTGTCCGGATGGGGGTACAATTTGGCCGTTTGAACGCGCCCGTGCAGGGCTATTCATTTTCCTGCAGGGTCCTTCTGAAGCCATACCCCACAAAGCGAATCAGCACCCTCCATCGTGGACAATCAACTGAAGCAGTTTGCGCAATCTTCGCAACTCGCCGGCGGCAACGCCTCCTATGTCGAGGACCTGTACGAGCAGTACCTGGTCTCCCCGGATAGTGTCGATCCCAAATGGAAAACCTACTTCGACGGCTTCAAGGGCCGTGAAGCAGGCGACATTCCGCACTCGGCCGTCATCTCCCACATCGCGGACGCGGCCAAGGATGCGTTGAAAGCCGGCACCGGCACGGGTGCAGGCGACGAGCGTGAGCGCAATGTCGGTCGTCTGATCACTGCCTACCGCTCGCGCGGCCATCTCGATGCGCGCCTGGACCCGCTGGGCCTGACCACGCCGGTCAACACCCCGGACCTGGGCCTGCCGTTCCACAGCCTGTCCGACGGCGATCTCAACAGCGAGTTCAGCACCGGCGGCGTCGGCGGCCAGCCGCGCATGAAGCTGCGCGACCTGCTCGCGCGCCTGAAGGCGACCTACACCGGCTCGATCGGTGCAGAGTTCATGCACATCGCCGAAGTCGAGCAGCGCCAGTGGATCTACAAGAAGCTGGAACTGGCCGGTGGCAACTACCAGCTGGACGCTGACACCCAGCGCCGCACGCTGGAGCGCCTGACCGCCGCCGAAGGCCTCGAGCGTTACCTGCATACCAAGTACGTCGGCCAGAAGCGCTTCTCGCTGGAAGGCGGCGACTCGCTCATCCCGATGATGGACACCATCATCCGCAGCGCCGGCAAGGATGGCGTCAAGGACGTGGTCGTCGGCATGGCCCACCGTGGCCGCCTGAACGTGCTGGTCAACACCCTCGGCAAGAACCCGCGCAAGCTGTTCGACGAGTTCGAAGGCAAGTTCGAGCACGACGAGCACGCCTCGGCCGGCGACGTGAAGTACCACATGGGCTTCTCGGCCGACGTGGCTACCGACGGTGGCCCGGTGCACCTGGCGCTGGCGTTCAACCCGTCGCACCTGGAAATCGCCGATCCGGTCGTTGCCGGTTCCGTGCGTTCGCGCCAGGAGCGCCGCAAGGACACCGCCCGCAAGCAGGTCATGCCGATCCTCATCCACGGCGACGCGGCCTTCTCCGGCCAGGGCGTGGTCATGGAGCTGTTCCAGATGTCGCAGGCCCGCGGCTTCGCCGTCGGCGGCACCGTGCACATCGTGGTCAACAACCAGGTCGGCTTCACCACCTCCAACCCGCTGGATACGCGTTCCACGCGCTATGCCACCGACGTGGCGAAGATGATCGCCGCTCCGGTGCTGCACGTGAACGGCGATGATCCGGAAGCGGTCGTGTTCGCCGCGCAGCTGGCCTTCGAGTTCCGCCAGAAGTTCGCCAAGGACGTGGTGATCGACCTGATGTGCTACCGCCGTTGGGGCCACAACGAGGCCGACGAACCGGCGATCACCCAGCCGCTGATGTACCAGGTGATCCGCAAGCACCCGACCACCCGCGAGCTGTACGCCGAGCAGCTGGAAAAGGCAGGCGTGATCGCCGCCGGCGCCGGCAAGGCGATGGTCGATGCATACCGCGACAAGCTGGACGGCGGCGAAGTGACCACCGAGCTGGCCAAGGTTGAAAAGACCCCGCCGACCAGCCCGCTGTTCGTCGATTGGCCGAAGCTGCTGGAAGGCAAGCTGTCCGATGAGATCTCCACCAAGGTGGACAAGGACAAGCTGGTCGAGCTGGCCAAGCTGATCAACACCGTGCCGGAAGAAGTGCAGCTGCACTCGCGCGTGTCGAAGGTCTACGACGACCGCCGCAAGATGGCCGCCGGCGAGATCCCGGGTGACTGGGGCTTTGCCGAGAACCTGGCCTACGCCACCCTGCTGGACGAGGGCAATGCCCTGCGCCTGGTCGGCCAGGACGTCGGCCGCGGCACCTTCACCCACCGCCACGCGATCCTGCACGACCAGAAGACCGACAACTACTACCTGCCGCTGCGGCAGCTGGTGGATTCGCCGGAGAAGGCCACCATCATCGATTCGCTGCTGAGCGAAGAAGCCGTGATGGCCTACGAGTACGGTTTCTCGACCACCGATCCCAACACCCTGTGCATCTGGGAAGGCCAGTTCGGCGACTTCGCCAACGGCGCCCAGGTGGTGATCGACCAGTTCATCGCCGCCGGCGAAGCCAAGTGGGGCCGTATCACCGGCCTGACCCTGCTGCTGCCGCACGGTTATGAAGGCCAGGGTCCGGAACACAGCTCGGCGCGCCTGGAGCGCTTCCTGCAGCTGTGCGCGCTGGAAAACATGCTGGTCGTGGTTCCGTCCACCCCGGCACAGGCCTTCCACATGCTGCGCCGCCAGCTGCACCTGACCACCCGCAAGCCGCTGGTGGTGATGTCGCCCAAGTCGCTGCTGCGCCACAAGCTGGCCGTGTCGACCCTGGACGAGCTGGCCAACGGCGAGTTCCAGCACCTGATCGGCGACGCCAATGCCGATGCCAAGAAGGTCAAGCGCGTGGTGCTGTGCTCGGGCAAGGTCTACTACGACCTGCTGGAAGACCAGACCAAGCGTGGCCAGGACGACGTGGCGATCATCCGCGTGGAACAGCTGTACCCGTTCCCGCGTGCGCTGCTGGCCGCCGAACTGAAGAAGTACGGCAAGGCCACCGACGTGGTGTGGACGCAGGAAGAGCCGCAGAACCAGGGCGCGTGGTACCAGATCCGCCACCACCTGCAGTTCTGCCTGGCCGATGGCCAGAACCTGCACTACGCCGGTCGCGCACGCTCGGCTTCGCCGGCTGCCGGTCACATGGCTGACCACGTCCGCGAACAGCAGCAGCTGATCGCCGATGCACTGGTCAACCCGTTCAACGACACGTTCGCTGAATAATTCCTCCCCCTATTTAGAAGACAAACCAGGAAGCTCCCGCAATGGCCACCGAAGTCAAAGCCCCGGTACTGCCCGAATCCGTCGCCGACGGCACCATCGCCACCTGGCACAAGAAGGTGGGCGACGCCGTCAAGCGCGACGAAAACCTGCTTGACCTGGAAACCGACAAGGTCGTCCTGGAAGTGCCGTCGCCGGTCGACGGCGTGATCAAGGAGATCAAGTTCAAGGAAGGCGACACCGTGACCTCCAGCCAGGTCGTGGCGATCATCGAAGAAGGCGCCGTGGCTGCTGCCCCGGCTCCGGCCGCTGAAGCCGCTCCGGCTGCTGCCGCTGCCCCGGCCGCTGCTGCTCCGGCC